>JAGXST010000341.1 GCA_018335555.1 Actinomycetota bacterium
GAGCCGCTCCGTCGGGCCTGTCTCGACACCGACTGGCGGGCGGGTCAACCGGTGACGAGGTCGAGCGCGGCGGCGAGGTCGTCCCACAGGTCCTCGACGTCCTCGATGCCCACCGAAAGCCGCAGCATCCCGGGCGTGATGCCTCCCGCCGCGCGCCCCTCGTCACTGACCAGGCGGTGGGTCAGACCGGCCGGGTGCTGGATGAGCGAGTCCGTGGAACCGAGGCTGACCGCCGGGGTGATGAGCCCGACGGATTTCATCACGCCCGCCGCGGCGTCGTGGCCGCCGACGAGGTCGAACGCGAGCATCGTGCCCGGGCCGGCCATCTGCGTGCCGACGAGCCCGGCAGGGTCCGCGCCCGGCAGGCCGGGGAAGTGCACGGCCGTGACGGCCGGGTGCTCGACGAGTCGCCCGGCGAGCAGCTCGGCATTGGCCTGCGCCGCGTGGACGCGCAACGGCAGCGTCGGCAGGCTGCGGTGCAGCAGATAGGCGGCCTCCGGGTCGAGCACGGCGCCGGTCAGGATCCGGACCTGGCGCAGGGCGCCGGCACGGTCGGTCGACGTTGCGACGACGCCCGCCATGACGTCGCCATGACCCGACAGCGCCTTGGTGGCGCTGTGGAGCGACCAGGCCACGCCGTGGCGCAATGGTTGCTGCAGCACCGGTGTCGCGAAGGTGTTGTCGATGAGCACGGGCACGTCGCCGGCGGCCGCGACCAACGCCTCGAGGTCGAGCAGGCGCAGGGTCGGGTTGGCCGGGGTCTCGGCGACCACGAGGGCCGTGTCGTCGCGGACGGCGTCGGCCACCCCGTCGAACGCCGCCCAGGTCACCTCACAGCGCAGCAGGCCGCTGGCCAGCAGGTGATCGGTGGTGCCGTACAGCGGGCGAACCGCCACGACGTGGCCGCCGACGGCGCCGGCCGCGAGCAGGACGGCGGTGACGGCGGCCATGCCCGAGCCGTAGGCGACCGCCTCGTCAGCGCCCTCGAGTTCGGCGATGGCCGTCTCCCAGCGGGCGACCGTCGGGTTGTGGAGTCGCGCATAGACCGATGAACCCTGGGGGTGGCCGCCGGCCGCCATCGCGTCGAGGCTCGCGGTGCCGTCCTCGAGGCTCGTGAGCGGGTTCGTCGTCGATCGGTCGATCGGTGGCGCGTGGACCCCCAGGGCCCGGAACTGGTCGCGGCCGCCGTGAACCGCGCTCGTCGTGATCGCCCTGTTCACCGGAGTACCTCCTGCACATCCACCTGGAGAACCATGGTCCCACCGGTTAGGATCGCCGTCCATCGGATGTTTTCCGGATCGGCGCAGCGATGTACCCACTTGACCGGACAGATCGCGTGTTGCTGCACACGCTGCAGGACGACGCCCGCGCGACCGTCAAGGAACTCGGTGCCGCGTGCGGTCTGTCCCCTTCGGCGGCCCATGAACGGGTCCGCCGGTTGCAGCGTGCGGGGGTGATCACCGGCCACCACGCGACCCTGGACCCGGGCGCCGTCGGCATCGGCCTCCAGGCCCTGATCCAGGTCCAGTTGCGCCAGCACAGTCGCGAAGACGTCGTGGCGTTCCGGGCGCACGCCCTGTCGCTGCCCGAGACGCTGTCGATCGCGCACGTGACGGGGGCCATGGACTTCCTGGTGCGAGTGGGTGTGCGCGACAGCGACCACCTGCGCGACCTCGCCCTCGACGCCTTCACCACCCGTCCCGAGGTCGCCCGGCTCGAGACCGCCATCGTCTACGAGCACGTCCTCGCCACCCGCTGGCCCATCGCGATCCCGGACGAGGCAGCGGGCGCCGCAGTCTGACCGTTCGGGTGCCGGACGAAAACCATGACACGATATGGTGTCACGGTCGGTCGGTCGGACGGGCGGCGCGTCGCCGTCGTGGACGTGGAGGCAGCCATGCAGCAGCGGGTCGCGGTCGTCACCGGCGCCGGGTCCGGCATCGGGCGGGCCCTGGCGCAGCGCCTGGCCGGGCACGGCTTCGCGCTGGCGATCTCCGACGTCGACGAGGTGGGGCTGAAGGAGACGGTCGACCGTCTCGGCCCGCACGTCGACCTCCTCGCCGAACGGGTCGACGTCACCGACCGCGACGCCGTCGTCGCCCACGGCGAAGCGATCGACGCGCGGTTCGGACGCCTCGACCTCGCGATCAACAACGCCGGCGTGGCCCTGCACGCCAATGCGCTCGAGCAGCGCCACGAGGACGTCCGCTGGATCCTCGACGTCGACTTCTGGGGCGTGGTCCACGGCACCGAGGTGTTCCTGCCGCGGCTGATCGCGACCGGCGGCGGTCATCTTGCCAACGTCTCGAGCGTCTTCGGGCTCGTCGGTGTACCGAAGCAGTCCGCGTACAACGCCGCCAAGTTCGGTGTCCGCGGCTACACCGAGGCGCTGTGGGGCGAGATGCGACTGGCCGGATCGCCGGTCTCGATCCACTGCGTGCACCCCGGCGGCGTGCGCACCGACATCGCGCGCCGGGCACGCGTCGGGGCGTCCGAGGACGCCGACCATACGGCCGCGGTGTTCGACCGAATCGCCATGACCTCGCCGGACGAGGCCGCCAGGATCATCATCCGCGGCATCCGGCGCCGGAGGTTCCGCATCCTCGTCGGCGCCGACGCGGTCGCGATCGAGGGCGTCCAGCGCATCCTCGGTCCGCGCGCGCTCGGCCTCGTCGCCAGCTACCTGGAGCGGGTCGAACGTCCCCGCGGCTGATGCGCGCGGAAGGCCTGCGCCACGGCGCTGCAGATTCCCCGCGCCGCCTCCACACAGAACGCCTTCCTGCGGCACCGCCACCGCGTAACGTCTGCCATCGATGAGCACGCGACGACGACGAGGTGACGTGCGGTGGACTTCGACCGGTTGACCCACAAGTCGCAGGAAGCGATCCAGCAGGCCGGCGGGCTCGCCCGCGACCGCAAGCACCCCGAGGTCGGCTCCGCTCACCTGCTGCTCGCACTGCTCGGCCAGGCCGAGGGGGTCGTCCTGCCGGTGGTGCAGAAGCTCGGTGTGACCCCGACCGCGCTGCGCGCAAAGGTCGGCGAGGTCCTCGGTGCGATGCCGGCCGCCTACGGCTCCTCGGGTGACGTGCGCATCTCCGGCGGTCTCGCCCAGACACTGCAGCGAGCCACCGACGAGGCCGCCCAACTCGGCGACGACTACGTCTCGACCGAACACCTGCTGCTCGCGCTCGCCGACGCCGGGGACAAGACCGCGGCCGCGCTGCGCGAGTCGGGTATCACCCGCGACGGCATCCTGGGCGTGCTCAAGGACGTCCGCGGCGCGCAGAAGGTCACCTCCAAGGATCCCGAGTCGACCTACGAGGCGCTCGAGAAGTACGGCCGCGACCTGACGGCGCTTGCCAAGGAGGGCAAGCTCGACCCGGTGATCGGCCGCGACGAGGAGATCCGTCGCGTCATCCAGACCCTGGTGCGCCGCACCAAGAACAACCCGGTGCTGATCGGCGAGCCAGGCGTCGGCAAGACCGCGATCGTCGAGGGCCTCGCCCGCCGCATCGTCGAGGGCGACATCCCGACGCTGCTCGCCGACAAGAAGCTGATCGAACTCGACCTGTCCGCGATGATCGCGGGCGCCAAGTACCGCGGCGAGTTCGAGGAGCGACTCAAGGCGGTGCTCAAGGAGATCGAGGCCTCCGACGGCGAGATCATCACCTTCATCGACGAGTTGCACACGCTGGTCGGTGCCGGCGCCGCCGAGGGGGCGATGGACGCGGCCAACATGCTCAAGCCGCTGCTCGCCCGCGGTCGCCTGCGCATGATCGGCGCCACGACGCTGACCGAGTACCGCGAGATCGAGAAGGACGCGGCACTCGAGCGTCGCTTCCAGCCGGTCCACGTCGCCGAACCGTCGGTGGCCGACACGGTCGGCATCCTGCGCGGGCTCAAGGAACGCTACGAGGTCCACCACGGCGTCCGAATCACCGACGACGCGATCGTCGCCGCCGCCGCGCTGTCGGACCGCTACCTCACCGACCGGTTCCTGCCGGACAAGGCCATCGATCTGCTCGACGAGGCCGCGGCCCGCCTGCGCATCGCGATCGACTCGCTGCCGCCCGAGATCGACGAGGTCGACCGCCGCATGCGTCAGCTCGAGATCGAACGGGTCAGCCTCGCCAAGGAGGAGTCCGAGACCGCCCGGGCGCGCCTCGGCGACCTCGACGCGGAACTGGCCGACCTGCGCGAGCGCAACACCGCCATGCGTGCCCACTGGCAGCAGGAGAAGGGCGCGATCGAACAGCTCCAGGCCGCCAAGGAGGAGCTCGAGCACGTCCGCGAGGTCGCCGCTGCCGCCGAGCGCGAGGGCCTGTACGAGAAGGTGTCCGAGCTGCGCTACGCCCGCATGCCCGAACTCGAGCGGCAGATCGCCGAGGCCCAGGTGCGCATCGAGGAACAACGTGCCTCGGGCGAAAGCCTGCTCGAGGAGGAGGTGACCGAGACCGAGATCGCCGAGGTCGTCGGACGCTGGACCGGCATCCCGGTGAGCAAGCTCATCGAGTCCGAGGCGGCCAAGCTCGTCCACCTCGAGGACCAGCTCCACAAGCGCGTCGTCGGCCAGGACGAGGCGGTCGACGCCGTCGCGAACTCGGTGCGCCGCAGCCGGTCCGGCATCGCCGACCCCGACCGACCGCTGGGCAGCTTCCTGTTCCTCGGCCCGACCGGTGTCGGCAAGACCGAGCTGGCCCGGGCGCTCGCGGAGTTCCTGTTCGACGACGAGCGCGCCATGGTCCGCATCGACATGGGCGAGTACCAGGAGAAGCACACCGTCGCCCGCCTGATCGGCGCACCTCCCGGCTACGTGGGCTACGAGGAGGGCGGCCAGCTCACCGAGGCCGTGCGCCGCCGGCCCTACCGGGTCGTGCTGCTCGACGAGGTCGAGAAGGCCCACCCCGACGTGTTCAACGTGCTGCTGCAGGTGCTCGACGACGGCCGGCTGACCGATGGGCAGGGCCGCACCGTCGACTTCCGCAACGTCGTGATCATCATGACGTCCAACCTCGGGTCGCAGCACATCCTCGACATCACGCTGTCGGAGCAGGACCTGCGCAGCCGGGTGATGGCCGACGTGCAAACCCACTTCCGGCCCGAGTTCCTCAACCGCATCGACGAGACCGTCATCTTCTCGCGGCTCGCCCGCGAGCAGTTGCGCACCATCGTCGACATCCAGCTCGGACGACTGCGCCGCCGCCTGGCCGAACGCGACCTCGACCTCGAGATCACCGACGCGGCCATGGACTGGCTCGCCGACCGCGGCTACGACCCGCTCTACGGCGCGCGGCCCGTCAAGCGTCTGGTCCGCAAGACGATCGAGGACACGCTCGCCAAGGCGCTGCTCGAGGGGCAGGTCGTCGACGGCCAGCGCGTCGTCGTGGACCTCGACGAGTCCGGCGAGATGCGCATCAGCGGACGCAGCCGCGCCGAGGTCGCCTGATATCGCGAGCCGCCCCGGCCGTGACGACCGGGGCGGCAGCGAGGCGTTGCCGTCAGCTCACTCGACGAGCCAGACGAAGTAGCCGGCGAAGATCACCAGCAGCACCCACATGATCGGGTGCACCTCGCGGACCTTGCCCTTGAACAGCATCATCAGCGGGAACAGCAGCAGGCCGAGGGCGATGCCGGTGGCGATCGAGTAGGTCAGTGGCATCGCGATCACGGTCACGAAGGCCGGGATGGCGTACTCCATCCGGTCCCACTCGATCTGGCCGAGCCCGCGGGCCATCATCACGCCGACCAGGATCAGTGCGGCGGCCGTGACCTCGGCGCTGACGATCGACAACAGGGGCGAGAAGAACAGCGCCAGCAGGAAGAACCCGGCCGTGACCACCGAGGTCAGGCCCGTCCGCCCACCCGCGCCGACACCGGCCGACGACTCGATGTAGGACGTGGTGGTCGAGGTGCCGAGCGCGGCACCGCCCATGGTCGCGACCGAGTCGGACACCAGGGCCCGGTTGCCATTGGGCAGCGTGCCGTCCTCGTTGAGCAGGCCGGCCTGGTTGGTGACCGCGATCAGGGTGCCGGCGGTGTCGAAGAAGTCGACGAACAGCATCGTGAACACCACGACCAGCATCTGGACGGTGAACAGTTCACCGAACGCGCCGAACGCGGCACCGATGGTGGGCGACAGGCTCGGCACGCTCGACACCACACCGCCGAAGTCGTTGATGCCGAAGATCACCCCGGCGATCGCGGTGACCACGATGCCGTAGAAGATCGCGCCCTTGATGCCGCGCGCGAGGAACCCGGCGGTGACCAGGATGCCGAAGATCGCGAGCAGCGTCGTCGACGAGCCCACGTCACCGAGTGTGACGGTGGTCGCCTCGCTCGGCACCACGATGCCGGCGTTCTTGAGCCCGATGAACGCGATGAACAGGCCGATGCCGGCGCCGACGGCGAGCTTGAGTTGCAGCGGGATCGCGTTGATGACCGCCTCCCGGGCGCCGGTCAGCGCGAGCACGAAGAAGATCGCACCCGACGCGAACGTGCCGGCCAGTGCCGTCTCCCAGGGCACCCCGAGCCCCAGCACGACCGTGTAGGCGAAGAACGCGTTGAGACCCATCCCGGGCGCCTGCGCGATCGGGAAGTTCGCGTACAGACCCATGATCAGTGTGCCGAGCGCGGCCGCGAGACAGGTCGCGACGAACACGGCGCCGGTGTCCATCCCTGCATCGCCGAGGATGCCGGGGTTGACGAACACGATGTAGGCCATGGCCAGGAAGGTGGTCACGCCGGCCATCGCCTCGGTGCGCACGCTGGTGCCGTGCTGGCGCAGCTTGAAGAAGCGATCGAGGGGCGTTTCCGCCCCGGTGGGTGCTTCCGTGGTGCGGACGTCCTCGCTCACGCGTGCGCTCCTCAGGGGTTCGAGTACCGAGGTGGCAGACGGGCCACGGACAGTGGCCGTCGGTACGAGGCGGCAGCCTAGGTCGACGCGATCGCGCGCCGGAAGCATCACCGCGCCGTGAAGGCGCTGACGTGCGGTGGTGCAACGCTAGGGTCCGGCCCGTGAAGGGGAGCCCGGGGCAACGGAGCCGCCGCCGACTGGTCGTGGTCGGCGTGCTGCTGCTGTCGGCGTTCGTCGCTGTCGCCCTGCAGCAGCGGCCCCAGCCGCGCGTGGCCGACTTCGCCGCCAACGAGGTCACCGTCATCGCCCACTCCGGCGCGCAGGGGTACGCGCCGACCAACACGTTGGTCGCGTTCGACCTGGCGATCGAGCAGGGCTCCCACGTGCTCGAGATGGACCTGCAACTCACCGCCGACGACGAGGTGGTCGTGATCCACGACGGCACCGTCGACCGGACCACCGACGGCACCGGCGCGGTCCGCGACCTGACGCTCGCCGAGGTGCAGGACCTCGACGCCGGCTGGTACTTCGAGGAGGCCGACGGCAGCCACCCCTTCCGTGACCAGGACATCCGCGTCCCGACGCTGCGCGAGGTGATCGAGCGCTATCCCGACACCCACCTGAACGTCGACCTCAAGACCGACTCCCCGATCACGATCGCCGACCCGGTGATCGACCTGCTGCGCGAGTACGGACGTGACGACGGCAGCGTGACCGTCGCGAGCTTCTCGACCGACTACCTCGTGCCGGTCCGTGCCGCCCTGCCGGACGTGCCGACCAACATGCCCGAGGACGAGACCACCGGCTTCTACGTCCGCCAACTCGTCGGGCTGCACCCGTGGTGGTCACCTCCCGGCGACGTGTTCCAGGTCCCCGAGTTCCATGGTGGCCGCCACGTCGTCACGCCACGGTTCGTGCGCGCCGCCGAGCGGCTCGGGGTCGACGTCCAGGTGTGGACGGTCAACGAGCCCGAACAGATGCACCGCCTGCTCGACGCGGGTGTCCACGGCATCATGACCGACTACCCCGACCGGCTCGTCGAGGTGATCGAGCAGCGCGAGGCTGCCGCCGCCACCGACCCCGGCGGGTACGGCTCCCAACTCGAACGCGCCGAGCGTCTGCAGGCCGGCCCGGACTGGTGGAACGCGGTCCTGCACGTCATCACCTTCCTCGGCGACGAGGAGTTCTACCTGCTGGTCTTCCCGCTGCTGTACTGGGCGGTCAGCCGGCGCCTCGGCATCCGCCTCGGGTTCATGCTGCTGCTGACGGCCGGTGTCAACGCCGCCGCGAAGCTGGTCGTCGTCACCCCGCGGCCGGCCTTCCTCGACCCGTCACTCGAGCGGGTGCCCGAGGCCACGTTCGGCATCCCGTCGGGCCACAGCCAGAACGGTGTGGCCATCTGGGGACTGCTCGCGACGAGCCTGCGACGGACCTGGGCACGGCTCGCCCTGGTGGCACTGATCGCCGCCATCGGCTGGTCGCGTATCCACCTCGGTGCCCACTTCGTCGAGGACGTCCTGGTCGGCTGGGCCATCGGTGCGGTGCTGGTCGCGCTGTTCCTCCTGCTCGAGCCACGGGTTCGTCGCTGGGCCCTGGCCCGCGGGCCCGTCGAGTGGGTCCTGGCCGGCCTGGTCGCCTCGTGGGCGCTGATCCTGCCCGGTCTGCTGCTGTCCGCTCGGTTGCAGGGCTTCGATCCCGGCTGGCCGGGACTCCTGGACCCGGCCGAGGCCGTCAGCGCGGCCGACAGCGTCACCGCCGGCGGCACCCTCGCCGGCCTGGTGATCGGGCTCGCGCTGGTCCTGCCGCGTGGCGGGTTCGACCATCGCGGCAGCCCCGGTCGCCGTGCCGCGCGAGTCGCCGTCGGGCTCGTCGGCGTCGTGGTGCTGTGGATGGGCCTGGGTGAGGTGCTCCCCACCGGGGGCGACGCACTCGCGCTGGTGTTGCGCTACCTGCGCTACCTGCTGGTCGGCGCCTGGGTCGGTGGTGTGGCGCCGCTGCTGTTCCGTCGCCTCGGCCTGGCCGAGGCCGCCCCGCCCTCAGAGTTTGCGGAAGTCCCAGGTCGCGGGGGCGAGCGGATCGAGCCTTAGCCACGCGTGGTGGTCGGCCGGCGGCAACGGTTCGTCGACGCCGAAGTAGCGCCGCGAGAAGCCCGTGCGGACCTCGACCGGCACGTCGTCGTCCGGGACGAACGCGTAGGTGGCCCGCCCGGACACCCCGCGCAGCTCGCCGTAGTCGCGGCCGCCGTCCACCACGAACGCGCACCTCGTGCCCTCGCGCAGGCGGCGGGTCCGCTTCGCGCGTTCGAGATTCCAGACCCAGAACGCTCCTGCGTGCCACACGAACCAGACCGGCACGACCGCCGGCCACCCGTCCGCGTCGAGGGTCGCGAGCCGCAGGACGCGTTCCCCGGCGAGGAACGTGTCCAACTCGTCCGCTGCCATCGCCAACCGGCCCACGTGCCCTCCGCCCGCTCTCAGGGACTTCTCAACCCGGAGAGAGATCTTGACGCATGCCCTCCCGCATACCGTCATCGAGGAGATCACGATGAAACCCTGGACCCGGACCCGCAAGACCGTCGCCGCAGGCGGCCTCGCCGCGGCACTCGCCATCGTCGGTGTCCTGCCCGCCCTGGCGCAGGACGCCGACGACACCACCACCGACGACACCACCACCGAGACCACCCGCGCGTGGGACGACCTGCGCGCCGAGCACCGGGCCGCCTTCGCCGAGAAGCTGGCCGAGCGGCTCGGGCTCGACGCCGACGAGGTCGCGACCGCCCTCGAGGAGGTACGCGAGCTACAGCGGGCCGAATCGGAGACCTTGCGACTCGAGCACCTCACCGCACGGCTCGACGAGGCGGTCGCCGCCGGCCACCTGACCCAGGAGCAGGCCGACGCCATGCTCGAAGCGCACGAGAACGGTGAGATGCCGTTCGGTGGCGGCCGGCGCGGTGGCGCCACGGGCCACCACGGGCGCGGCATGTCCGGCGGCATGTCCGGCGGTGCCGGCATGTTCGGCGGCGGCATGTTCGGGGACTTCGGCGCCTCTGCCTGACACCTGCGCGATGCCCGGGGACCCGCGCCGCGGGCCCCGGATCCACCGGGCGGGCCGGATACGGCCCGTCCGGTGACCTGCGATCATCGTGGTACCGGCAGGAGCCCGCAGCGTGACCGCTCAGCCCACGCCCCCGCACGTGCTCGTCGTCGACGACGACGCAGCCGTGCGCGCGTCGCTGCGCCGCGCCCTCGGGTTGCACGGCTTCGAGGTCAGCACGGCACCCGACGGCATCGAGGCGATCCGGCTGGTCGGCCAGACGCGGCCGGACGTGCTCGTCCTCGATGTGATGATGCCGGGCGTCGACGGCCTCGGCGTCATCCGTCGGCTGCGCCAGGACGGACGCGACCTCCCGATCCTGTTGCTGACAGCCCGCGACGCGGTCCCCGACCGCGTCGACGGACTGACCGTCGGCGCCGACGACTACCTCGTCAAGCCCTTCGCGCTCGAGGAACTGGTCGCGCGCCTGCAGGTGCTGCTGCGCAGGCATCGCCCACCCGAGCCGCGGCGAATCCGCCATCTCGCCGATCTCACGGTCGACCTCGACCGCGTCGCGGTCACCCGCGGCGGCGAGCCGATCGAACTGACCCCGACCGAGTTCGACCTGCTGGCCGTTTTCGCGGAGCACCCCCACATCGTGCTCAGCCGCGAGCAGTTGCACGAACACGTCTGGGGACCCGACAGCGACGTGACGGCCAACAGCGTCGAGGTCTACGTCGGCTACCTGCGGCGCAAACTCGAGGCCGGTGGGCGGCCGCGACTGCTGCGTACGGTCCGTGGCTTCGGCTACGCGTTGCGCGAACCATGACACTCCGCCACCGGATCACGCTGATCGCCGCGAGCGCCGTCGCGCTGGCGGTCCTGCTGGCGTCCCTCGGCGTGTACGCGGCGACGGCGGCGACGCTGCGCGGCAACGTCGACCGTTCGCTGCGGGAACTCGCCGCCGAACCGGGACGGCTCCACGGCGAGATGATGGGGCCGCGTCCCGGCCGTTTCGGGGGTGCCGGCGGCACCTCGCAGATCGTCGACGCCGGCGGCGCGATCGTGCGGTCCGCGGGTGCCGTGCGCGAGCAACTGCCCGTGACCGCGACGACCATCCGGGTGGCGTCGGGGGAGAGTCCGGCGGTGTTCGAGACCGTCGAGGTCGACGGGGCGCCGATCCGGATCCTGACCCTGCCGGCCGGCTCCGGACTGGCCGTGCAGGTCGCGCGCCCGCTCGGCGAGGTCGAGACCGCACTGGCCGGTCTCCGGGGGCAGTTGGTGCTGGCCGGGCTGGCGGGCATCGGCCTGGCGGCACTGCTGGGCATGGTCGTGGCACGGCGCGCCGTCCGTCCGGTCGACGAGCTCACCCGGCTGGCCGAGGAGGTCGCCGCCACCCAGGACCTCAGCCGGCGTATCGGCGGTGGCCAGACCGACGAGATCGGTCGTCTCGCGGCCTCGTTCGACCGCATGCTGGCCGAACTCGAGCAGGCCCGAAGTGCCCAGCAGCAACTGGTCGCGGACGCCTCGCACGAGTTGCGCACCCCGCTGACCAGCCTGCGGACCAACATCGAGGTCCTCGCCGAACTCGAGCGGCTCGGGGCCGAGGACCGCCGCCAACTCGTCAGCGACGTCGTCGTCCAGATCGACGAGTTCTCGCAGGCGATCGGGGGCCTGGTCGAACTGGCACGCGGCGAACGGCCGGTCCACCGACCCGTTCCCGTGCGCCTCGACGAGGTGGTCGCCGGTGTCGCCGGCCGGTTCGGTCGTGACGGGCGCGTGATCGACGTCCACACCGAGCCCACGACCGTGACCGGGGATGCCGAGCGCCTCGAGCGGCTCGTGGCCAACCTGGTCGAGAACGCGGCCAAGTACGCCCCGGAGGGCCCCGTCGAGGTCCGACTGCGCGACGGTGTACTGCAGGTCCGCGATCACGGTCCCGGCTTCGCCGACGCGGACCTGCCGCGGGTGTTCGAGCGCTTCTACCGGGCCGCCGACGCCCGCAGCGCACCCGGCTCCGGCCTCGGCCTGGCCATCGTGCGTCAGATCGCCGAGTCCCACGGCGGCGGGGTCGGCGCCGGCAACGCTCCCGACGGCGGCGCCGTGCTCACCGTCACGCTGCCCCTCGGCGCCGCCTCGATGCGCACGCCCAGGCCCGCCTCGCTGGAGACCTGACCATGTCCCGCAACCGCAAGGTCCTCGCCACCGCCGTCGTCGCCGTCGTCGGGGTCGGGGTCGCCATCGCGATCTACCTCTCCGCCGAGGCGCCCGAGGCCGTGGACATCGACGCCGCGGTCGAGCAGGTCGACGGTGCGGACGCAGCGACCGAGGACGGGGAGGCGGACCTCGCCGGTACCTGGTCGGTGGATCCTTCGATCGGCACGTTCAGCGTCACCGAGTCCACCGGCACGTTCGTGGGCTTCCGCGTCGCCGAGGAGTTGACGGGGCCCGGCGAGGTCGAGGCGATCGGCCGCACCCCGGCCGTCACGGGCTCGCTCGTCCTCGATGGCACCGTGGTGACGGACGCCGGATTCGAGGCGGACATGACGAAGCTCGTCAGCGACCGATCGCAACGCGACCGTCGCATGCGGGACGCCGTCGGCGTCGCGACCCACCCGACGGCGACCTTCACGCTGACCGAACCGGTCGACCTCGGGGTCCAGCCGACCGAGGGTGAGACGGTCGAGGTCGAGGGCGTCGGCGACCTCACCGTCAACGGCGTGACCCGGACCGTCACCGTCTCGCTGCAGGCTGCGGTCAGCGACGGGGTCCTGGTCGTCACCGGTTCGTTCCCGATCGTGTTCGCCGACCACGACGTGACGCCGCCGTCGGCCCCGGTCGTGGTGTCCGTCGACGACAACGGCATCGTCGAACTGCAACTGTTCCTGACCCGCGCCTGACCGGTGCGGCGGCCGGATATCGTGTACCGGGTCGATTCGTGCAGAGGAGGCCGACGTGGCGCGAGCGGCAAAGGCAAGCGACGAGCGCGACCCGTTCGCGCCGGTCGAGGCGTCGCCCCGTTTCGCCACGCCGCTGGCCGTGCTCGCCCTGGTGCTCGCCGCGTTGTGCGTGGTCAGCTACGCCGAGGCGATCGCAGGACCGCTCGGTATGGCGCTCGGGCTGATCGCCCACGTCAAGGGCAGCCGCCTCGGCATGCCCGCCGCCGTGGTCGCCGGCATAGCCATGATCGTCGGCATGTCGATCACCTTCTTCCTGCGCTGAGGCTTCCGCGGAAGCGGGGCCGGCGACAACGGCTGTCGCAGCCTGGCCCGCTCCTGACGGCGACGGCCCAGACGGGCCCCGGCCACGTGGGCGCGGACGGCGTGGGTGGAGCCGTGGCTGCTCACTACGCTCGGCCGTCGAGTCGAGGACAGGGATGCACGTGACGCTGGGCTACGCGGGCCGGCTCTTCCTGGTGCGACTACCGCACCAGGGCGACCACGCACTCGACCCGGACGCAGCCCGAATGGTGCTGACCGGCGTCCACCAGGTCGCTGCCGGCGGCAGCGATGCCGACGCCGGCGAGGTCGGCGTGCTGCTCGATCCGCAGGCGTTCGCCGGACTGGCCGACGGCCTCGGTGAACAGGTTGGCCTCGTGGTCCCGCTGAGCAGCGGGGACCCCGACTTCCAGTTGGCGGCCGACCACGGGTTCGGTGCCCAGTTGGAGGACGCGGATGCCGCCGTCGCGCACGTCGGGGTGAGGTGGGCGACGGATCACGACCCCGACGCCAAGAAGGCGCAGGTGCTCGACCTGACCCGGCTGGCCGCCTGGCTGCACGAGACCGGACGTGCCCTGCTGGTCGAGGTGACCGTCCCCGGACTCGGCGGACTCGCCGGGGAGCAGCGGACCGACGAGTTGGTCAAGACCCTCCGCGAGATCCGCGAGTTGGGCGTCGAGGCCGACCTGTGGGCGGTGCCGGGCCCCTTGGGCAGCGACACCGCAAGAGCGCTGTGCGACCTGGTCCGCGACGCGGGACGGGACGACGTCGGCATCCTCGTCGTCGACGAGGGCAATCCGCACGACGCCGGCGCCGACTCCGACCTGACGGTCGCCGGAGTCGTCGGATTCGTGCTCGGGCCCGACATCTGGTCGGATGTGCTGCGACGCCGGCAGGCCGGTGAGATCGACGAGGCAGAGGCTTCCGCACAGGTCGCCGATCTGCTGCGACAGAGGATCGCGCGCGCCGGCGGTCCTGCAGGCACCTGATCCACCTACCGTGCGTGTTGCTGCGGATACACCCAATGACGAGCACCGGGGAACTGCGAGGAGGTCCGCGCGATGGCGGTCATCAAGACGATCGATCTGGTCGGTGTCTCGACCGAGTCCTGGCGGGACGCGGCCCACAAGGCGCTCGAGGAGGCCACGAAGACCCTGCGCAATGTCGAGGGCTTCAATGTCCTCGACACCTCGGCGGTGGTCGACGGCACCGAGATCAGCGAGTACCACACCCACGTGAGGATCCGGTTCCGGATCAGCCGCTGACCGAGCCCCTCGCGGACGCTGCTCTGGTGAGGCTCTCCGGCAGGTCGCGCATCGGCCCGTCGTGGACGACGGCGCTGGGGAGCCGTGACGCGTCGGCGGGCAGGAAGCCGATGCCGCCGAGCAGCAGGCCGGCACGCGCGAACTGTGGTCGCTCGGCGAGGAACGCCTCGGCGTGCTCGCGGAACAACGCACCGACGAGCACGACGTCGGGATCGAGTTCGTCGACCGCCCGACGCAGCGCCGCCAAGGGGGTGCGGGGCCCGAGGTAGTGCACCCGCCAGCCGGCGTGCGCGGCGACCGCCGCCGCGGCGAGCAGGCCGAGGTCGTGCTCTTCTTGCTCGGGTGCCGCCGCGAGGATGCTGCCGCCGGCGGTGCGGGCCGCGGTGCGCAGCAGACGCTGCAGCCGGGGCCGCAGGGTGTTGGTCGCGAAGTGCTCGCGTGCGATGACACGCGGATCGTCCTGCCACCCGTCACCGACGTGACGCAGCACCGGCAGGAGCACCTCGTCGAGCGCGGCGGGGATCTCGAAGCGTGCCAGCACGTCGTCGACGAGGCCGTCGGCGGTCGCGGCGTCGAACGCGTCGACGGCGGCGGCCAACTGCTCGACCAGGGCGGCGGCGGCCGATCCCGACCCCGGGACCGGACGGAGGTGGGTCACCGTGGCCGGCGACCGGAGCACCTCACGAGCCGCTGCCGCGGCCGACCAGCCACCGTCGAGCAGGCGCGACATGGCGCGGACCCGCTCGACGTCGACCTCGCGGTACAGGCGGTGGCCACCCTCCGTGCGCTCGGGGTCGAGCAGTCCGTAGCGGCGCTCCCATGCGCGCAGGGTCGGCACGCCGACGCCGGTACGGCGCGACACCTCACCGATGCGCAGGACTGCTCGGGGATCCGGCACGGCGGTGGGTCCTACGGGTCGAGGAGGAGGGTCGCCGGGAGTTCGATCCCGCACGGCGGAGCGGACGGGCCGTCCGTGCGGTCAGGCTACGTTGGCCGGTATGGACGTCCAATCACTCGACGCGCTCGAGGTCGGCCAGCCGCTGGTGTTCGGCGGCGACCGGATCGTGCGGGTCTCGGCCGAACTCGCGGCGGCCTTCCGGGCGGGCGACGCCGTCGTCGTGCTGCAGGACGCCGGCGAGGTGCTGCACCTGCCACGGGCCGACCGCGAGGCCGCGCGGCGGGCCGTCGACGCGGCCGTGGCGGCGTTCTCGGCCATGGGCGAGGTCGACGACGCCGCGCTCGACGCCTTCTTCACCGGGTTCGCCGACCGCCTCGAGGACGACGCCACCTTCGCGCCGATCGCCGCCGCGAACGAGGCCGACGTCGCGTCCGCGCGGACGCGGGGGCGGTCGACGACCCGACTGGTGCTCGACGACCGGATGCGCGCCGACATGGTCGAGGGCCTGCGCACCTGGACCCGTATCCCCTCGCCCCGGGGGCGCGTCCTCGACACCCGCGAGCACGACGGATGGCGGCTCGAGCAGGTCAGTGACCGCCTCGGGACCGTGGCGTTCGTCTTCGAGGGCCGGCCCAACGTCTTCGCCGACGCCTGCGGCGTCCTGCGTGGGGGCAACACGGTCGTGTTCCGTATCGGTTCCGACGCCCTCGGCACCGCACGCGCCATCGTCGAGCACGCGCTCGACCCGTCCCTGGCCGCGGCCGGGCTGCCGGCGGGTGCGGCGTCACTGGTCGACGCCCCGTCGCACGCGGCCGGGTGGGCGTTGTTCGCCGACCCACGATTGTCACTGGCCGTCGCCCGTGGTTCTGGCACGGCGGTGCGGCAGTTGTCGGCGGTGGCCCAACAGGCCGGCAACGCGGTCTCGGCGCACGGCACCGGCGGTGCCTGGATGATCGCGACGGCGGCCGCCGACGCCGAGCGGTTCGCGGCCGTGGTCCGCCACTCGCTGGACCGCAAGGTGTGCAACACCCTCAACGTGTGTTGTGTCGTCCGTGAGCGGGCCGACGACCTCGTGCCGGTGTTCCTCGACGCGATCGACCGCGCCGCCGCCGACCGCGGCACCAGCGCCAAACTGCACGTCGAGGTCACCAGTGCCGACCACGTCCCGCAGCGACGCTTCGACACCAGCGTG
>JAGXST010000342.1 GCA_018335555.1 Actinomycetota bacterium
TCCCCGCCGTGCCGAGCCAACGCGTCCAGCAGGCGGGCGACCAGGCTCGCGACCTGGTCGCGTCGGCTCGTCTCCTCCGGCGCGTACCGGAGGGTACCCACGCCCCGGATCAGGCCGAGGTCGCGGGCGGCGTCGATCGCCGCGGCGTGCGTCGTGCGGTCGTCGTCGCGGAACCAGTTGCGGCTGGGCTCCGACGGTGACTCGAGCACGACGTCGTGTGCACGCACGAGCAGCGCCGCGAGCTGGCCCCGGGTGACCGGCGTCCACGGCCGCACCCCGCCGCTGACGTCGCCTGCCAGGATCCCCAACGCCGCGAGCTGGTTGATGGCCGGCTCGTGCACCGAACCATCGTCGTCGTTGAACGCGTCCGGCGGGTCGCTGGGCAGGGCGATCCCGGCCGTCTGCAGCGCCTGGGCGAGCAGCGTGGCCAACTGCGCCCGCGTGATCGTCGCGCCGGGACGGAAGTTGCCGGCACCGTCACCGGCCGCGACCCCGGTCGCCCGCAGACACCGCAGCGCATGCGCGTGCGGGTTGGCGGGATCGACGTCGGCGAACAGTTCGGCGTCGATCGGCCCGTGCCCGCAGATCGGACGGTCGAGTTCGCGCAGCAGCGTGCCGACGTCGAGCATCCCGCGCGAGATCGTCGTGTTGCTCGAGCCGGGCACGACCCGCGACGTCCACGAGACCGCGTCGACGACCTCGGCGGCCGAGGCGTCGGGGTAGCGCGAGAGCGCCAGCGCGATCGCGGCGGACACGAACGGGGTCGCGAACGAGGTCCCGCTCTGCAACGCCCAGCCGTTCGGGGTGGCGACGCGGATCACGTCCCCGGGGGCGGCCACCTCGATGTCGGTGCGGCCGTAGTTGGCGAAGCGCGGGCGCTGCCCGTCCGGGTCGACGGCCGTGACGGCGACCAGGTTGGGCAGCGTGTAGTTGGCCGGGTAGACCCGCCGGACGCCGCCGGAGAGGTCCCAGTCGTCGTTGCCGGCGGCGGCCACGACGGGCACGCCCGCGTCGGCGACGGCCGCGCGCAACAGGTCGGTGTCCGCGGTGTTGAACCACGACGCGTTGATCACGTCGGCGCCGTTGACGCGGGCGTACTCGAACGCCTCGAGGATGTCGACCAGGTCACCGCGGCCCACCTCGGCCTCGCCGCTGAAGGCCTTGAGCACCATGATCCGCACGCCGGGCGCGAGGCCGACCATGCCGACGTCGTTGCTCTGCGCGGCGATCACGCTGCTGACCGCGGTGCCGTGCCAGTCCTCGGCGGCGCTGACGTAGATGTCGTTGCTCTCCGTGTCGCCGACGAAGTTCCAGCCGTGCACGTCGTCGACGTAGCCGTTGCCGTCGGAGTCGACGCCGTCCTGCGCACCGGGGCCGACCTCGCCGGGGTTGACCCACAGGGCGCCCTCGAGGTCGGGGTGGTCGGGGTTCACCCCGCTGTCGATGACCGCCACGACCACGTCCGCGTCACCCTGGGTGTACGCCCACGCGTCGAGGGCGCGCACGTCGACGCCGGCCGTGGTGGAGACCCCGTCGACCGGCACGCCGGTGTTGTGCAGCGCCCACTGGTCGCGGAACAGCGGGTCGGCGGGCGGGTCGGCCGGCGGTGGGCCCGACTGCGCGAGGTAGACCCACTGGTTGGCCTCGACCGTGGCGACGGCGTCGTTGGCCCGCAGGGTCGCGGCGATGCGGTCGGCATCGACGATGGGGACCGCCACGACGTCGACCCGGGCACTGACCACGTCGGAGCCGTCGAGGTGCGAGGCGGCCAGCACGCGGGCGCGCTCGGTCGGGGTCGCGTCCGGCGTCCAGGCCACCAGCAGCCGCACGTGGTCGTCCTCGGTCGCGACCGCACCGGTGGCGGCGGCCGCGGCGATGCTGCCTCCGGCCCGTTCGAGGCCGCCCTCGGCCGGTTCGAGGCCGCCCCCGGCCGGCCCGGTGGACACCTCGGCGACGGCGGGCAGGGGCAGCAGCAGCGCCAGGACGACGGTCGCCGCGCCGAGCGAGACGGTGGCGGTACCCCGCCTGCGCCTCCCCGGCGCGCCGTGGTTCACGAGGTGGCGGTGCGGCGCAGGAAGCTCGCCATCTGCTGGCGTGACACCGGGTCACGCGGGCAGTAGCGGTTCTCGCCACCGGCACAACCGGCCGTGATCCCCGCCTCGGCGACCGAGGCGATCGCCCCGGCATGGGTCGCCCCGGCCGGGACGTCGGCGAACGGCGCCTCGGCGGGTGCGTCGGTCGACAGCCCGGCGGCCCGTGCGATGAAGGTCGCCATCTGGTCGCGGGTCACCGGGTCGCTCGGTGCGAACCGGGTCCCGCCGACCCCGCTGGCGACGCCGGACTCGGCCAGCGCGTCGATGGCGAGGGCGTGCACGTTGTCGGCCGGCACGTCGCTGAACTGGCCGCGGACGGTCGGCTCGGGGATCTGGAAGGTGTTGAAGATGAACGAGGCCATCTGCGCCCGGGTCACGTTGCGGCCGGGCTCGAAGGTCGTGGCGCTGGTCCCCGAGGCGACCCCGGCCAGGGCCGCCCAGGTGATCGCGTACTCGTGGGTGTTGCCGTCGTCGTCGGTGAACGGTCCGAACCCGATCCGCTGGACCTGCGAACTCGGCAGGCGGACGCCGGCCGCCGACGGGCCGCTGGCGGGCAGGTTGACCCGGAACGACGCCCCCGCCACCTGCTTCTCGCGCAGGGTCGCCGAGTCGTTGGTGCGGTGGGTGAACACGAACGTGTCGGTGGCACCGTTGGCGGTGACCCCGGTGATCCGGACCTCGCGCGGCGTGCCGCCCTGGGTGCGGTTGAGGATCTCGACCCGCTCGACCCGGGCCAGCGGTGCCGGACGGCCCGACGAGACGTGGGCCGCGAAGTTGGCGTGGGTCGCCCGCGACGTCCACGTCCGCAGCGGGTTGGACGTCTCCTCGATCGAGTAGGGATCGGGCACGCTGCGCAGGTAGGGCACCGGCGTGTTGCCGTAGGCCCACGAGTCCTCGTTGGCCTCGCTGCGACCGCCGCCGTGCGAGGACGAGTAGTAGGTCTGCGCCAACTGCCCGTCGTGGCGCAACACCTGCGTGTTGGTGTCCGTGACGGCCTTGACCCAGAGGTCGCCGTACGGCGCCAACGCGAACTCGCGGCCGGCGTAGACCTGGTCGGCGGGCGTGTTGAGCAGGTCGCACGAGCAGGCCCGGGTGCCGGCACGCAGCCCGCGCGGTGCGGCCTTGGCGCGCAGCGCGAAGGTGCGACCGGTGATCGCCTGGGCGCGCAGGGCGGCGGGCCCGTTGGTGCCCCAACTGCGCAGCGACTCGGCCAGGCCCTCGAGGTAGCGCTCGACGGTGTTGACGTCCTGGACCACGTCGATGGCGCCGAGCGGCTTGCGGTGGAAGTCCTGCCAGCCGTGCTCGTAGAGGCGGCCCGTGGCCGAGGCGTTCACCCGGCTGCGCACGCGGGTCCCGTGGTGGTAGGCCCGCAGGACCGGCCGGTTCGTCTTCGCCACGGCCGCGTCCAGTGACGTGGCGAAGTCGCCGCAGTTGGCCTGCTGCGAGGTGGTCTCGGGGACCAGCATCAGGCCGAGGAACGGCTGCTCCGGTGTGACGACCTTGCCCTCGGCGTCGAGGGTCTCGCCGTTCCACGGGCACACCCGCAACATCGTGGCGGGCTGCTGGACGTGGAACGCCATGCTGTCGGGGTCGTCGGCGGGCGGGTTGGCGAGCGCGCAGTCGCTGACCCGGTGGTCGGTGGTCTCGGTGGTGCCGGCGCGGGGGCGGCAGTGGCGCCACTCGATGGGCTGCTGCCCCGAGACGACCTCGAGGCTGGCCGAGGCGACCTGGGCCGCGAGGTTGACCCGGATGCGTTCGCTGCTGCGGTCGTCGGTGCCGACCGCGGTGCCCGGGTAGTAGTGCTGCAGGATCTGCGCGGCCGAGAACCCGCGCTTGGCCATGTTGTAGGCGCCGTACTGGCTCATGCCGACGCCGTGGCCCCAGCCCGAACCGGTGAACACCACCTCGGGGGTCGGGTTGCCGACCTGGGCCACGCTCGGGCGGATCGGGAAGCCCTCGGCGGGCGGCTCGGCCGCGGTCCGGAAGGTGGCCGCATCGGTCTCGCCCTCGTCGTCGGCCGGCTCGCCGTCGGCCGGCGCGTCGTCGGCTGCCTCGTCGTCCTCGCGCGCCGCATCCGCGGCTTCGTCCTCGGCCGTGTCACCGTCGGACGCGTCGCCGCCCTCCTCCGGGTCGCCGGTCGCATCCGGGTCGCCGGTCGCATCCGGATCGCCGCTCGCATCCGGATCGCCGCTCGGAGCGTCGCCGTCGGGGTCGGACGGCTCGCCCTCAGGCTCCGCCGTCGACTCCGTGGCTGCCACCGGCAGTTGCCCCATGGCGGCCACCAGGACCGCCAGCAGCGTGAGCAGGACCATGGACGGCTTCGAACGGCGCATGCAGACACTTCCCTCCGTCGATGTCCACGTCTGAACACTCTGGTGAGCGCGCGACGTGACGTCTATGGCACCACGCTAGGACGGCGATGCCTCGTTACGCGCGAGGGGCGGACGGTTCACACCGTCGCGCCCCTCTATGCGAACCCGTCAGTTCCCGGCACCGAACCCGTCGGTGGTCTCGCCGCCGTGCTCGTCGACGGTCCCGTCACCGTCGGGGAACTCGTGGCCGGCGGTGGGTTCGGGCTCGGGCTCGGGTTCCGGTTCGGGCGGGGGCGGCGGCCGCTCGATGTCGAAGGCGCGCACGAGCAGGGTCGCGGCCTGGTCACGGCGCATGCTGCCGCCCGGGTCGAAGTTGCGCGCACCCGTGCCGACCCCGATACCTCGACGCTGGATCGCACCGATCTTGAGGTAGTGGGTGCTGCTGGTGTTCTTGACGTCGTCGAAGCTCGGGGCGACCAGCGGCAGGTCCAGGGCCTTGGCCAGGAACGTCGCCATCTGGTCGCGCCGCAGCGCACCACCCGGCCGGAAGGTGCCGTCGTCGTAGCCGTTGACGACACCGGCGTCGACGAGGGCGACGATCCACGGTCCGAGCCAGCCGTAGCCGCCCGAACCGCTGTGGACGTCCTTGAAGCGGCCCTCCCAGTTGGTGGCCGGGGCCAGACCCATCGCCTTCGCCACGGCCCGGGCCATGTCGCCGCGTCGCAGTGCGGTGCCCGGCTCGAACACCATCGGTGACCGGCTGGCGTAGCCGAGCAGGACGTCGGTCTCGTGCACCGTCAGCACGTTGTCGTGGTGGGCGGCGGTGAGCGGTACGTCGGCGAACACCTGGTTCGAGGCCACGGGGCCGGGGCCGGTCGCCGGCATCGACGGGGCCCGCTCGGCGGCGGCGGTGCGGATCCACCACAGGCGGTTGCTGATCAGACCGGGGCAGGAGGTCGAGCCGACGTCCTTGTGACCGGTGACGGTGCGCACCAGCGCGCCCTTGGCGGTCCGGCTGGTGGTGCCGAGCGGGTCGAAGCCGTGGATCGCGGCCTTCCAGGCGATGCCGTTGGCCAGCGCCTCGTAGGCGGCCTGGGGGGCGTCGACGTTGGTGAAGTTGCCCATCACCGAGATGCCGAACGAGCCGACGTTGTAGCTCGAGGCGTGTGCGCCGATGACGCCACGGCCGAGCCCGCCCTCGCGGCCCTCGTAGATGGTCCCGAAGCGGTCGACGACCATGTTGTAGCCGAGGTCGGACCAGCCGTTGCTGTCCTGGTGGTAGCGCTGCATGCCGCGGACGATGCCGGGCGCCTGGTCCCGCGTGTAGTTGTTGCTGCCGGCCGTGTGGTGGACGACCACGAGGTCGACGTTGTCGTAGTACTTCACCTCACCGCGGTAGCTGGCGGCATTCCACTGGGACCGGGTGACGTACTTCGGTGCCGTGGCCGCGTCGGCGACCGGACCGGCGACGGTGACGGCCTTGCGCGAGACCGGTCCACCGGAGAGGCCCTCGGTGTCGAGCACGGTGGCCGCGACCTCGACGTCGCCGCCGGCCTCGACCTCGTCGGCGGGCACCTCGACCTGGAAACGGGTCGCCTCGCCGACGAACACCGGCTCGGTGTTGTCCCGCGACCGGTCACCCTTCGCTTCCTCGGAACCGGCGTCGGGGCCGTCCTCGACGGAGTTGCGCTCGAGCTCGTACCACTCGCCCCAGGTGCCGGCCTCGTCGGCGGCGCGGACACGCAGCGTGTCGACACCCTCCGGCAGTCGGAAGCCGACCATGGTGAACGGGATGGCAGCGGCGATCGGGTCCGAACGGTGGACCTCGGGGGCCGCGTCACCGGCACTTGCCAGCCTCACGGTGTCGGTCGGGATGGTCACGGCGAGTTCGTCGGTGACGACCTCGGGGATCGAGACCAGTTCGACCTGCGACGTCGGCGGCGCGACGACGAGCACCAGGGCGACCAGCAATGCGCGGATCAAGACAGAACGCACGGATTCCTCCACGTGCCAGCGGGAGCTGGCGGTTCGGGTGTCCCGGCGGGGCGTTGTCGGCGTGCGGCGGCTGCCGCGGGTGTTGCGTGCCCCGGCCACCCCCTGCAGGTCGGCACACACGCCGCCGGACTGTACGGGTGGCCATGGCCATTCCAACGGCGCGCCGGCGGTGAGAGTTCCTGAATGGGCCAAGCGTCCACGAGAGCCCGCAAAACGCCCGATATCGGCAAGTCGGGCGTGCGCGTCGTGCGCGCGTTTCAGCGCGATTTCGGTATTGGTCACTTGACCTGCACACGTGGGCAGCCAGGTCGACGCACGCTCGACGCACGCGAGCACACAAAGGGGGCGCATCCCCCGCTGGAGACGGGAGATGCGCAGGCGGCGCGCACGAACCCGGATACGGGGTCAAGCGCGACCGGCCGGTGGCCGATGAGACGGCAACCGCCCACAAATTGCCGAGGCAGTCGTGTACCAGCACCCCGGAACCATCCACCGCCGCACGATCTCGCGGCGCCGCACGGGCACCGTCGTCGCCCGTCGCGCACTGCGTCGCCGTCGAGCGAGCGCACGTCTGCTCGTGGCCCTCTCGCTGGTCGGGGGCATGCTGTTCGCCCCGGTGGCGGCGCACGCGGCGGACCGGCCCGACCTCGCCGGCCGCTTCGTCGACTCGGTCAACGCCGAACGGGTCCAGCGTGGCCTGCCGCGGCTTCAGGTGGCCCGCGACCTCGGCGCCGTCGCCCGCGCCCACAGCGTGGTCATGGCCGACAAGAACCTGCTGCACCACAACCCCGACCTCGCCACCGACGTCGTCAACTGGCGGCGCGTGGCCGAGAACGTCGGCCGGGGACGTTCGGTCTCGTCGCTGCACGTCGCCTTCATGAACTCCGAGGGCCACCGCCGCAACATCCTCGACAGCACGGTGACCCAGATCGGTGTCGGCGTCGAGGTGCGTGACGGCACCGTGTGGGTGACCAAGGTCTTCCGCAACCCGACGGCGACGGCGACCATCGCCTCCGACGGCGCGTTCCGCGACGTGTCGAGCTCGAGCTCGCACGCGGCCAACATCCGACGCATCGCGCAGTCGGGGGTGGCCGCCGGCTGCACCGCCGACCGGTTCTGCCCCGGCGACCAGGTCACGCGTGAGCAGATGGCGACCTTCCTCGGTCGTGCCAAGGGCGTACGCACCGCCGACAGCGGCCCGTTCGGCGACGTGTCGTCCTCGGGCACCCACACCGGCAACGTGTTCGGGACGGCGGCGGCGGGGATCGCCGTCGGCTGCTCGAGCACCGGCTACTGCCCCAACCGCGCCCTCACCCGCGGCGAGATGGCCGGCTTCCTCGGCCGGGCCATGGGCCTGACCCAGAAGCCCGTGAGCAGCTTCGGTGACGTCGCCGCCAGCGACCCGAACGCCGGCTGGATCCAGGCCATCGCCGACGCAGGGATCACCGGCGGCTGCGGTGGCGGCGACTACTGCCCCGACGCACCGGTCAGCCGCCAGCAGATGGCCAGCTTCCTGGTGCGCGCCTTCGGACTCTGACCGTCGCGTCAGTCCATGACGGGGCGGCCGAACTCGGCGGTCTCGAGCACCTCGAGGAAGGTCTCGACGTGCGTGAGGAAGACGTCGGGACCATCCGTCGCACCGCGTTCGGGCACGGGCTGGCTGAGCACGACGATCGCGCGTGAGGGGATCACGACCACCATCTCGCGGGTCGGGGCGCCGGAACTCGACGTGTAGCTGAACACCAGTTGGGTGGCCGGCACCTCGCCGTCGAGCGTGATCGCCTGGTCGGTCTCGAGGGTGGCGTCCTGCTGGCGGACGAACCGGCGCCAGTCGTCGGGGACCGTGTCGGGCTCGTAGGTGAACGCCATCGCGACCACGCCCTCGTCGGGCGGGACGTACTCGTCGTTGGCCAGGTCCCGCGGGCCGAGGTTCTCGTTGGAGATCGACAGGTGGTCGTCGGAGCGTTCGTAGACGTACCAGCCGTCGGGCACGTCGAGCACGACGTTGCGCCACTGCACGGTGTCGGGCTGCCGGTCCTCACCTGCGCACGCCACGAGCAGCACGGCGAGCACGGCGCACAGCACGGCGGCGAGTGGCTGACGGGCGCGGGGCACGCGGACTCCTGGGTGCGGGGAGCCCAGCGTACGAGAGCCCCTAGGAGTCCTCGCGCGCCTCGAGGTGGTCGAGCAGCACCGCGAGCTGTGCCGTCGTGCGCAGCGGATCGTCGTCGGGGCCCCAGGGGTCGGGGGGGTCGACCGGCTGCAGCCGCGTCGTCGGCCCGGGGTCGTAGCGTGGCGTCGGGTCGGGGCCGCGCCGGACCGGTGCGGGGTCCGGTTCGGGTTCGGGCTCGGGATCGACCGGCTCGGGTGCGATCGGCGCCGGTTCTGGCACGACCGGCGCGCTGGCCGCGGGCCCCCGCTCGAGTTCCGGCTCGGGTACGGGTTCCGGCTCGGGCTCCGGCTCGGGTTCCGGCTCCGGTTCGGGCGCGGGTGCCGGTTCGGGCTCCGGCTCCGGTTCGGGCTCCGGCTCGGGCTCGGCAGCCGTGAGGCGGGCGGCCGTGACGTCGTCGAGCAGCACCACCTGCGCATCGAGGCCGACGGCCTGGAGCGCGTCGAGGCCGGCGATCAGGTCGACCCGCGAGGTGAGGTCGCGCTCGGCGACCACCAGGACGTGGTGGAGCGCGGTCGCCGCCCGGATCGACGGACGTGATGCGGCGGTGGGCAGCGCGACGAGCAGCACGTCGAGGTCACGAGGGAGCCGGCTCTTGAGTTCGGGCAGTCCATCCAGCGCGACGGCCAGGTCGCGTCCAGGGCCCAGCCGCGCCAGCTCGAGCCCGCCCGGCTCGAAGTCGACCGCGTCGGCGAGGCGATGACCGTCGCGGAGCACCTCGACCAGGCCGGGCCGACCGGAGCGGCCGCTGGCGAGATCGAGACACAGCACGCTGGCGCCGCGCCGGGCGATCGCGACGGCCAGGGCGTCGGTGAGCGCGGCGGTGTGGCGGGCGTCGCGGCCGGCCGCGGCCAGCCCCAGGATCAGCTTGACGCCGGGTTCGCGGGCGTCGAGGACCGCCGCCGCCAGCGGGTCGGCGGTGTCCGGATCGACCTCGGCGGGGACCAGCGCGACCAGTTCGCCGCCGGCAGCACGCACGTGCCGCGGGCCGCGCAGGGTCAGGTCGGCGGTGTCCGCGGCGATGGCGACGGCCAGGCCCAACAGCAGCGCCGCCAGGCCGACGGCCGCACCGACGGCCCAGGTCGGGGGCACGATCCCGGGCGCGAGCCAGGCGATCGCCAGCCCGACGAGACACACCACCGCGACGACGGCCCGCAGCAGGCCCGCCCGGCGCTGCACGATGTCGAGTCCCTCGAGGACCCACAACGGCGTGCGGGAACCACGGGGAG
>JAGXST010000343.1 GCA_018335555.1 Actinomycetota bacterium
CTACATCGGCTCGCCGCTCGTCCTCGACGAGCCGGGGGAGGGGCCGGACCCCGACAGCTTCGAGTACGTGCCGACCGCCCGCCCGGGCGCCCGCCTTCCACACGTGTGGCTCGACGATGGCACGGCGCTCCAGGACCGGATCGGTTCCGGTTACACCCTGGTCGTCCTCAACGGCCGAGACGTGGCGGCCGACGCGCTCAGCGAGGCGTTCGCGGCGTACGGCGCCCCCTTCGAGGTGGTGTCGGTGCACGCCGCCCATGCCCGACACGTCTATGAACGCGACCTCTTGCTGCTGCGGCCGGACATGCACGTGGTCTGGCGTGGGGACGCCCTGCCCGAGGATGTCACGATGCTCGCGGCGCGCGCGACCGGGCACGCGGGCGAGGAGACCGTGGCCGACGGGGCCAATGACGAGGCAAGCATGCTCACGGGTACGCTCCGCGGACGCTAAGCCGCCAACTCGGCACTTCCCGCACACTGACATCGTCGGTGGTCCGCGAGACCACTCGGTCAGACGGCTTCGCGTCGGTCAGACGGCTTCGCGCTCGCGAGCCACCCATCGTTCGAGAAGCTGATTCTCGATGTCCCGGCACGTCTTCTCGAGAGCAATCTCGAACTGCCCCAGCCGGTCCTTGAACGGTTCAGCAGCGACGATCGAAACGCTCGCGACGACTTCACGCTGATGGTCGCGGACCGGGCGCGCAACGCTGTAGTACCCGTCATGGCGCTCTTGTCGCCCGTACGCCACACCGCGGCGTCGCACTTGTGCGAGTTCCTGCGTCAGGCGCTCCGGGCTGGTCAAGGTGTGCTCGGTGTAGGAGGACAGGGGCGCGGCGAAATAGGTCTCGCGGAAGCACGGCGGGGCGAATGCGAGCAGTACCTTTCCGACTCCGGTGGCGTGCAGCGGGCCGCGTTCTCCGACGGGGGTCAGGTTGTTCTTCCGATAGCCCACACGTTCGAGATAGAGCACCTCGTTGCCCTCGCGGACAGCGAGCTGAACTGGAAGTTGACTGAACGCCGCGAGTCGTAGGATCGGACGCATCGCCGCCTCGTGAAGCCCGCGTCGGAGCGGGGCGAAGCAACCCAGCTCGAACAGTCGCATGCTGAGTTGGTACTGGCCCGACTCGGTGACTTCGAGGACGCCAGCCGTCCGCAAGGTGACCAACATGCGATGGGTGCTCGCTCGAGGCGCGTTGAGGAGTTGGGCGGCTTCAGAGGCTCCGAGTGTCTGGCGCTCGATGAACAGCGACAGAACATCGAACGCTTTAAGGACCGTCGATGCCGAAGGTGTGGACATTGCCAGTCTCCCGCTAGGCCGATCCGAGTCAGTCCGCCGCCTTCGAGTTCGCCACGATGGGGCTCGCAATCGCTGGTGGTCGCGTCGTACGCGCTAGCGAGCCGCCTCGTCCTCCCAACACCCGACAGGCCAGCCGAAGGGATAATATCGGACCATTAACCCGGCCATTGACCACTGGACCGCGAGTGCGCGCTCAGGCCAGCGCCCATGCGTCTAGCGCTCGCGGTAATCGTGCGGCACCAGCTGAGGGTTCTGAGGCAGGACCTGCTCGGACTCAGATGATGAGACCTCGGGTGCCGTTGCCTCGGGGGGGGAGGTAGAAGGAGCGGGCAGAGGTGCACGGCATCCCGAGAGCCACCGCGCCGGATGACAGAGTCCTTTGCTTAACGCGTGCGATCTGAGTCACTGCGGAGGTCATGTCGTGGCGGGGGTCATATGGAATTCTTGATGGATCTGCACCTCGACTCAAGCTTGTCGATCGATGAGCAAGACCGCCACTGGAGCAAGGTACGGGTGTCATGGGGGGCCCGTGATCTCTGCAATTGTTATTGCCCGCGAGTTCGGGCGACTCCGCCGATGTCGAGGCCTGCTCCCGCGCCCTCAGCCAGTGCGGCGGTTGCGCCCAGAAGGCGTGCGCTGAGCTGCGCTCGAGCAGCGGGTCGGCGTCCGTCGCGGCGCTGGCCGCTACCTCATCAACTCGGGGGCACCGTCGTCACCACCCGGCAAGACGGCCGCCGGCCCGGCAAGCGCGAACCTGGCATCTGGACCGTGTGAACAAGACCGTGCGTACGGCAACGAACCCGAGAAGAAAGCGAGAACACGATGGATCTCAAGAGCTACGTCGACTCCGAACTGGAAGAGGAAAAGGAGCTGGGGTACTCGCCCTCGGGTGTCTCCGGCAGTGATGCCAACGGCTACCCCGGCCCGGACGACGTGTATGTCTCCGAGAGCGATGTCAACGCCGAGACGATCACGTTCACAGCCGACGGCGCTGAACAATCGGCCTACCTGGTTCGTCCCAAGGATGGCGGATCGGCCCCCGTCGTCATCGTGATCCACGAGAACAAGGGCCTGGTGCCCTACATCAAGAACGTCACTCGTCGTCTGGCCGCCGAAGGCTATGTCGCAATCGCCCCGGACCTGCTGGCCCGCGTCGGCGGGACCGAGAGCTTCGACGGCGGCGAGGCCGCGATCGCGGCGATCCGTGATCTCGACCCGCAGGGCATCGTCGACGACGTCCGGGCGACGCTGACCGAGGTCTCGAGCCTCGACGGTGTCGACGCGGACAAGGCTGGCATCATCGGCTTCTGTTTCGGTGGCGGCGTCGCCTGGCGGGTGCTGACCCAGGAGCCGCGCCTGTCAGCCGGCGTGCCCTTCTACGGCCCGACGCCGGACGAGGAGGCGGTGCCCGACATCCAGGCGCCTGTGCTCGGGATCTACGGGGAACTCGACGAACGCATCACGTCGATGCTCCCCGGAATCCGCGACGCGATGGAGAAGCACGGCAAGGAGTTCGGCGCCGTTGTGATGCCCGACGCCGGCCACGCCTTCCACAACGACACCAACCCGGACCGGTACAACCCTGATGCCGCAGCCAAGGCATGGCGGACCGCCGTCGACTTCCTGGACGACACCATCAAGTCCTGAGGCTATGCCGGAAGCCACCGGACGCACGCCGCCGGATACTCCCAGACGGGCGGCGTGCGTCCGGTCCGGCGCGAGGGCGACCAGAGGTTCCCGAGGCACGAAGGGTGGTCACAGCGTGAACGGAGTCCATCATCACCGGTTGATTCCGTTCTGGGGGCTCCGGCCACGACGCGACACGGCGAGCCGCGCGGAGTAGTCACCTCGCCGCAACGGCGTTATGGTCCTACCGAACGTCCGCGTGCAGGTGTCGTCGGGCACCGGGCCTCACCGAAGAGCGTCATGCGTCCGCCACCAGGATCCGAGGCCGATGGCCGGGTCGGCTATCTGGATGTCCTTCGGACCCGTTGGTCGTTGGTGTCGGCTGCCACGCTGCTGTACTGGACGGGTGCGCACGCGCTGCGTCCGTTGCTGCCGCTGCGTCTCGATGCACTGGGGGCGAACGAGGCCGTCATCGGGTTGGTGCTGGCGCTGTTTCCCTTGAGCGCGCTCGGACTGGCGATCCCAGGCGGTCGGTTCGTCGACCGTGTCGGGGTCCGCCGCGTCCTGCTCGGCGGGTTCGGTGGCATGACGCTGCTCGGACTCGGGTTCGCCCGGTCGACGTCCATCCCGGCGTTGGCGCTGCTGACCGCCGGCATCGGACTGGCCGAGCTCGCGACCTGGATCTCGCTGCAGTCGATGGCCAGCGCCGGGGGGACCGGCCGCTTCCTCACCAGGCAGTTGGCGGTGTTCTCCCTCGCCTGGGGTGTCGGCCTTGCGGTCGGTCCCGTCATCGGCGCCGCGCTCTACGACCGTCTCGGGTTCGGTGCGGTGGGGCTGTTCTACCTGGTGTGCGGTGCCGTCTCGGTGGTGATGATCGCCCTCGGTCCGCGCGTGGCGGTCGTCGCGAGGGCTGCGCCAGGCTCGATACGCAGCGGTGTCAGCACGATGTGGGGGTCAGGGCCGGTGCGCGCCACGCTGCTGTCGAGTTTCGTGGCACTGTTCGTCGGTGGCGTGAAGGGATCGTTCCTCCCCCTTTACCTCGAGCGCGCCGGACTGTCGATTCCCCGCATCGGTGTGCTCCTGTCGGTCATGGGGGTCGCCTCCCTGGCCGTGCGGGTACCCCTGCCATGGCTGTTGCGGCGGGCCGGCGCCCGCACCGTGCTGCTCGCGAGCATGTGGCTCGCCGTGCTCCCGATGACCCTGGTGCCCTTCGCCGACGGGTTCGCGGCGTGGCTGGTGCTCACGACGCTGAGCAGCATCGGGCTCGGTGTCAACCCGCCGGTGACGGTCGAACTCATGGCCCGCTACACCGATCCGACCGAACGCGGCCTGGCGATGGGCCTGCGCCTGACGGCCAACCGCATCGGGCAGGTGATCCAGCCGGCACTGTTCGGCGGCATGGTCGCGGTGAGCGGCTTCCTCGGCGCGTTCGCTGCCGGCGGGGCGTTGCTCGCGGGTATCACGGTGTGGGCCCACCGCGTCAGGTTCTCCGAGCCGACCGGCTGAGCATGGCCGGCCGTGCCCGACCGGCGCGTGTCCCGCTCGACTACGTGAGGTGCGTGCCCAACTGTTTGGGACGATGGGCCTCCTATTGTGTTGGCTCCACATGTCTGAGAGGTCGACAGCGAGCATCGTCGTCGGCTACGTCGACAATGCCGCCGAGAACGCCGCGCCAGGGCGGGGATGGCCGAGGCGGCACTGTGCGGGGCGCCGGTCCGCGTACGAGACGTGGTCCGGGTCGGTACCAACGACGAGTCGGTCGAGTCCTTCCTGATCCGAGTTGCGTGCCCGACGGGGGCGGCACCTTGTCCACACGGCTTCCGCCACTGCTGCGCCACCGCGAGTTCAACCTGTACTGGGCAGGAGTCGCACTGTCCCAGATCGGCGTCCGCGGAACCACCGCGGTCAACCTCTTCCACGTCTACGACCTGACGGGTTCCACCGCGCTGGTCGGTGTCGTCGGACTCGTCCAGGGCATCGCGGTCGTGGTCCTGTCTCCGCTCGGCGGTGCCTACGCGGATCGGGTCGACCGGCGACGGTTGCTGCAGATGACGCAGGTCGTGTCGCTGCTGGCGAGCCTCGCGCTCGCCGTGCTCTCGCTGGGCGGGGCGATCGTCGTGTGGCACATCTATGTGGCCGTGTTGGTCAACACGGCCGCCTCCACGTTCGATCACCCGACTCGGACCGCGCTGATCCCCGCCCTCGTCCCGCGGGCGTTGCTGCCGCAGGCCTTCGCCCTGGTGAACCCGACCCGCGAACTCGCCATCCTGATCGGACCGGCCCTGGGTGGGCTGCTGCTCGCCTTCAGGGGGCCCGCGGCCATGTACCTCTTCGACGCGGCCACCTACGTGCTGCTGATCGCGGTGCTCGCGAGGTTACGCGTGCCGCCGTTGGACGTCGCCGAGGCGAAGGCGACACCCGTGCTGCGCAGCATGCGCGAGGGGGCGAGCTACCTGCGTCGGCGCCCGCTCATCGGGCAGCTGGTCTCGCTCGATCTCTCGACGACTCTGCTGGCCGGCTGGCGGGTCATCCTGCCTGCCCTGGCCGTCGACATCCTCGGCGCAGGAGAGGTCGCGTACGGACTGTTGGCGGCAGCCCCGTCCGCCGGCGCCCTCCTCGGAACCGCGGCCATCCTGCCGCTGGTGCTGCGGGCACCCGCCGGCCCGCTCGTCCTGGCCGGCACGGGCGCATACGGACTGGCATGCATCGCGCTCGCCCGCGCCCCGAGCCTGAACCTGGCCCTGCTCGCCGGATTGGGAATCGGAGCGATGGACGCGCTGGCCAGCGCCATCCGCCAGGCAGCCGTGCAGCTCGAGACGCCGGACGCCATGCGAGGTCGGGTCACCTCGCTGGTGCAGGTGGCGTCGCGAGGTGGACCGGCGCTCGGCGACGCCAACGTCGGGTGGATGGCAGCGCTGATGGGACCGGCCGCAGCCTTGACACTCGGAGGGGTCGTCCCGATGGTGTACGCCACGTGCATGGCGGTGTTCGGGACCCGGGTGCGCTCGTATCGGGTCGTCGAGAATTCCCCCTGATCGGAGATCGAGATGAACATCGTCATCGGCTACGTCGACAACGCGGCCGGAAACGCGGCGCTACGGGTGGGGTTGAGCGAGGCGGCGCTGCGCGGGGCGGCGGTACGCGTGCGACACGTGGTCCGGGTCGGTACCCACAACGAGCCGCCCGAGTCGATCGAGCGGATGCGCGGACGGCTGGAGCAGATCACCCGGCAGATCGCCTCGCAAGGGCTCGTCGGCGACGCCGAACTGCTGCTCGAACGGGGCGAACCTGCCGACGCGATCCTCGACGAGGTTGTTCGGCTGCGCGCCGATCTGTTGGTGATCGGCTCCCGCCGACGCAGCCGGGTCGGCAAGCTGCTGCTCGGGAGCACGTCGCAACAGCTCGTGCTGCGGGCTCCCTGCGCCGTGCTGTCCTTGAGGCCGTCCGCCTCGCCTTGACCCGTTCCCCGTGACGTCATAAGGTCATACCATTCCACCCTTAACGGGCTCATCATCGCGAGGGAGCGGCATGCGTTATCTGAAGAAGGGACGCCTGAACAAGACCGTCGGTGTCATGGCGGCGTTCGGGCTGATGTTGGCGGCTTGCGGAGGCGACGGCGACACCGCGACGCCCGCCGAGGATGCCGAGGAGTCACCCGACGCGGGTGCTGACGGCGACGCCGACGGCGGGGGCGAGGGCCTGCTCGCCGGACAGACCATCACGTTCGTCGTCGGCGTGAGCCCGGGCGGCGGGTACGACTCGTACGCCCGCATGATCGCGCCCTTCCTCGCCGAGGAGCTCGGGGCCAACGTCGTCGTCGACAACCAGCCCGGCGCCGGTGGGCTCGTCTCGCTGAACAACCTCTACGCGGCCGAGCCGGACGGCACCACGATCGCGCTCGCCAACGGTTCCGGCACGGGCGGCAACGTGCTGGCCGGTGCCGAGGGCATGGAGTTCGAGTACGGCGAGTTCAGCGCGCTCGGCCGAGTGGCCGGCGAGCCGAAGGTGCTCGTCGCCTCGGCAGCCTCCGGCTACGAGTCGATGGAGGACCTGCTGGCCGACCCGGAGGGCTTCCGCTACGGAACGACCGGCCCGGGCGGCTCGACCCACACCGACGCCCAGCTCCTGCGTGCCAGCCTCGGCATCCCGGGCGACCTCGTGTCCGGCTTCGACGGCAGCGAGGAGATCGGTCTGGCCCTCGCCGCCAACGAACTGCAAGGCACCATCGGCACCCTCGACAGCCACGTCCCCGACATCGAAGCCGGCGACCAGGTCCCGATCGCGATGATCGCCGCCGAACGCGCCGAAGACTTCCCCGACGTGCCGACCGTGCTCGAATTCGTCGACGACGAGGACCGTCGCGTCATCGCCGAGACGCACATCGCCGTGATCGACCTCGGCCGAGCGCTGCTGGCGCCTCCGGGAATGCCCGACGACATCCTCGCCGAGTTGCGGCAGGCGATCGAGAACGTCTTCACCAGCGAGGAGTTCCTCGCGGAGGCGGCGTCGCAGAACCGGCCGATCGGCTACCTGACCGGTGAAGAACTGGCCGAGCGGATCCAGGTCGTGGTCAACGCGCCCGAGTCGGTGTTCGAGGCCCTGCAGCAGCAGTAGGACCTTCCGGTAGCAGGGGTGGTGCGGCAGTATCCGCACCACCCCTGCGGATACCGGATGTCAGCGGCGGTGCCGCGAGTCGAGGAGCAGCGCGAATGGGTGGTCACGAGGTGGCGGCGGTCGGGCTGCGGCGCTGGACACCCTTGATCTTCGCACTCGCGCTGCTGGCGGCGGTCGGCTGGATGGTCTTCGTCGCGCTCGACTTCAGCGAACAGGCCCGTCGCATCCCGCTGGTCATCGGTGGGCCGACCGTGGCGCTGATCGCGATGCAGGTGATCCGCGTCGCCGCGTCACGCCCGGACCCGAGCCTCGAGGACGACACCGAGTTGGCCCGGCACGCTTCCGAGGCGGCCCACGTGCCGGAGCCGACGGCCACGGCGGCGGCGACCGAGCAACCGGTGGCAGCGCCCAGCAGGCGCGCCGAGGGGACCACGGGCCTGAAGTCCATCGGCTGGGTGCTGTTCCTGGGGGTGTCGGTGCTGTTGGTCGGCCTGCTCCCGACGGTGCCACTCTTCGCGGCCGTGTTCATGCGCCGCTACGGCCGTGAACCCTGGTGGCTCATCGGCCTGACGGTGGCCGGGACGCTGGCCGTGATCTACGGCTTCTTCATCCGCGTGCTCGAGGTCCGGATCTTCAACGGCTATCTGTGGGAGTGGCTCTCATGAGGCGCCATGATCACGACGGCCGCAGTGGCGCCGGGACCCCGGCCGGGGAGCACCGCTGATGGCGCCGCTCGAGGGCCTCGCCCTGCTGAGTCCGACCGTGTTCGTCTACATGCTCCTCGGCGTGCTGTTCTCGACGGTGGTGGTGATCACGCCGGGACTCGGCGGGCTGTTCGCCATCGCGGTCATCCTGCCCTTCGCGCTGACCCTCGACCCGGTCGCCGGGATCGCGATGATCCTCGGCGTCAACGTCGTCAGCGGCACCGGCAACACGATCACGGCGATCCTGTTCGGCATCCCCGGCTCGGCGTCGGGGGTTGCCAGCACGTTCGACGGCTTCCCCATGTCACGCCGGGGGGAGGGCGTGCGGGCCGTGTCGGCCGGTCTCGTCGCCTCGGCGGTCGGTGGGCTCATCGGCGCGGCCGTGCTGGCACTCTCGCTGCCGGTCCTTCGACCGATCGTGCTGGCTTTCCGGCCCCCGGAATTCTTCGCGTTGATCCTCGTCGCGATGGTCTTCATGGCCTTCGTCGGCGGGGGCGATCCGCTCAAGGGTCTCATCTCCGGCGGTCTCGGACTGATGCTTGCGTTCGTCGGCCTCGAGAACAGCACCGCGCAGCAGCGCTACACGTTCGGCGAGCTCTACCTCTGGGACGGGCTGCCGCTCGTGCCGATCGTGCTCGGTCTCTACGCGATCACCGAGATGCTGGCGTTGATCGAACGTGGCGGGGCGATCAGCGGCGCCAAGCACCCCGTGGGGTGGGCGCACCAGATGCTGCGCGGCACCAAGGACGTCTTCCGTCACTGGCAGGCGACGCTGCAAAGTTCCATCGCGGGACTCTGGGTGGGCATGGCTCCCGGCCTTGGTGATTCGGCGGCGCAGTTCGTCGGCTACGCCCAGGTGGCCAAGACGTCGAAGAACCGCGAGAACTTCGGCAAGGGCGCGATCGAAGGCGTGATCGCGGCCGACGCCGCGACCAACTCCAAGGAGGGCGGGGCGCTGATCCCGACCCTGGCGTTCGGCATCCCCGGCAGCTCGTCGATGGCCATCGTCATCGCGGCGTTCCTCGCCTTCGGGATCCAGCCCGGCCCCGAGATGCTCACGCAGAACATCGACATCGTGTGGATGATCATCTGGATCCTGGTGTTCGCCAACCTGATCACGATGGTGGTCTGCCTGGCGGTCACGCCGGGCATCGCGAAGCTGACACAGCTCCGCGCCTCGCTGCTGGTGCCACCGATCCTGGTCCTGAGCGTGTTCGGCGCCTACTCCTCGTCGAGCCGTCTGGGCGACATCCTGACCCTGTTCGGGTTCGGGTTGTTCGGGTGGCAGTTGAAGCGCTTCGGCTACTCGCGAGCGATCTTCCTGATCGGCTTCGTGCTGGGGCCGATCCTGGAGTCGAACTACCTGCTCTCCATGCGGATCTTCGGGCCGGCATTCCTGCGGCGGCCGATCACCCTGGGGCTGCTGTTGCTCCTGGTCCTGATCGTGGTGGGGCCGGCCATCAAACGGCTGATCGTCGGGCTGCGCCGTCCGACGGTGCCCGAGAGCGCGAGCGGGGACGCCGACAGCAGGACCGACGCCTAATTGCCGCAATGGTTAGACCTTTCCCGCCGTCGCTGGTAGGGTGGTCGCCACGTGGGTCGTGGGTCCGGTACCGGGCTGCGCGACGGACAATCCCAACGAGTGGAAGGGCCCGGTATGGCCAAGGACGCGATCGTCAACGACACGATGGCGGCGAAGTTCGCCACCGAGAAGGAGACCCCCTACACCCGCTGGGTCGCCTCCGAGGGCCTGGAGATCATCGCGGCCCACTACGTGCCGGACCTGCGGACGGTCGAGCTCAAGCCCTGGGACCGCCGGGGTGGCCACGGGGTCTTCATCAACCACGAGGCGTCGCGGACGTCGAACGACTGCTATGTGTGCGAGATCCCGGCCGGCGGGAAGCTGGCGCCGCAGCGGCAGTTGTTCGAGGAGATGATCCTCGTCCTCGACGGGCAGGGCTCCACCCGCGTCTGGAACGACGCTGGTGCCGAGGTGACGTTCGAGTGGCAGGCGGGAGCGATGTTCGCCATCCCCCTCAACACCAACCACCAGCACTTCAACGGTTCGGGCCAGCGCGCGGCCCGGTTCGTCTCCTCGACGAACATGCCGCCGGTGATCAACCTCTACGACGACGCCGACTTCGTCTTCGGCACGGCCCACGACTTCACCAACCGATTCGACGGGGAGCCGGACTACTTCGCCCCCAAGGGCGAGCAGAAGGGCCTGCTGCTCGACACCAACTTCGTCGCGGACGCGGTCAACCTCCCGCTCATCGAAGCCAAGGAGCGCGGCGCCGGCGGCGGGCACATCCGCTTCGCCATGGCGAAGGGCTCGATGAACAGCCACATCTCACAGTTCCCGACCGCGACGTACAAGAAGGCGCACCGTCACGGCCCCGGCGCCCACGTCATCATCCTCTCGGGCACGGGATACAGCATGATGTGGCCCGAGGGCGAAGAGCCGCGCCGCTACGAGTGGGGCCCCGGCGCCATGATCGTGCCGCCGAACATGTGGTTCCACCAGCACTTCAACAGTGGCGCCGAGCCCGCGCGCTACCTCGCGTTCAAGCACGAGGTCGTGTCGGTCCGAAACGCGCAGGGCGTCCCCAAGGCGTGGATCAGCCAGCGGATCGGCGGCGACCAGATCGACTATGCCGACGAGTCCGAGCTCGTGAGGAGCACCTTCCGCGACGCGCTGGCCGAAGTGGGCCTCGAGCCGGCGATGGATGCGGTGTACGAGGCCGAACTCGAGGACCTGCCGCCCAAGCCGGACGAATCCGTCACCGCCGGCGCCTGAGGCCGCGCACGTGACCGACCACGAGGTCCGTGACGTCGCGGACGGGCGGGTGTATTCCCCGCACTCGCCCGACCATCACCACGACCACGACCACGACGCGCTGAGTCCGATCGAAGAGAACCCGATCTGGCAGCAGGACAACGTGATCCTGCACAGCGTGGGCATGGACGTCGGTTCGTCGGGGACCCAGGTCGTGTTCTCACGGCTGCACCTGCGACGGATCGGCGAGGAACTCACCAGCCGCTACATCGTCGTGCGGCGCGACACGCTCTACCACTCGCCGGTCGAGCTGACCCCGTACGCCAGTGACGAGCGCATCGACGCCGAGGCGCTCGGCGGGATCATCGACGACGCCTACGCCGAGGCGGGCGTGCGCCCCGACGACATCGACACCGGCGTCGTGATCCTGACCGGCGAGGCACTCCGTCGCCGCAACGCGCCACGGATCACCCAGGTTCTCGCCGAACGCGGCGGGGAGTTGGTCTGCGCCAGTGCCGGGCACAACATGGAGGCCATGCTGGCCGCCTACGGGTCAGGTGCGGCGAAGGTCTCCTACGAGCAGGGCAGTCGGCTGCTCAACATCGACATCGGAGGCGGGACCACCAAGCTCGCCGTGGTCGAACGTGGCCGGGTGCTGGCGACCGCGGCCGTCCACGTCGGCGGCCGTCTGCAGGTCGTCGACGACGAGGGTCGCATCGTGCGGCTCGACCCGGCCGGCCGCGAGCACGCGCGTCGCGCGGGCTTCGAGTGGGAGATGGGACAGCGGATCGACCCCCGCCACCTCGACGAGGTCGCCGAGGTCATGGCGGCTTCGCTGCTGTCGGCGATATGGGACCGTCCGCTCGATGCCGACGTGGAGCGGCTCTATCTGACCGATCCCATCGCGGATCTCGGTCCGATCGACGGCATCATGGTCTCCGGCGGCGTCGCGGAGTACGTCTACGACCGCGAGCACCGCCATTTCGGCGACCTGGGCCGTTCGCTCGGACTGGCGTTGCGGACGCGGCTCGCAGCACACGCCGTGCCGCTGTTGCCGGCGGGGGAGTGCATCCGCGCCACCGCGCTCGGCGCGTCGGAGTACAGCGTGCAGTTGAGCGGCAACACCGGTTGGATCTCGGATCACGACGCCATGCTGCCGCGGCGCAACCTCCAGGTCGTCAGGCCGCCCTACCGACTCGACGACGAGGTCGTCGCCGCCGAGGTCGGTGCGGCGATCCGTGACCACCTGGCGGTCTTCGACAAGGCGCACCCCGATGCCGAGGTGGCCCTCGCGCTGCACTTCTCGGGAGCCCCGGCCTACGAACGTCTCCGGGCCTTCGCCGACGGCGTCACCCAGGGCCTGCGTGAGCGCATCGAGGGGCGACATCCTCTCTATCTGATGCTCGACGGCGACGTCGCCATGACGCTCGGGCGACTCCTCGAGGAGGAGTTCGCGGTGGCCGGCGACCTGCTGGTGATCGACGGCCTCAGCCTGTGGGACTTCGATTTCATCGATCTGGGTCGCCTGCGTTACCCCTCCAACACCGTGCCCGTCACGATCAAGTCGCTGGTTTTCAGCGAGGACCCGCGCCATGGCGGGAAGGCCAGGATCTAGGCCTGGCCACAACCGGATCGACGTGGCGCCCGACGCGAAGGATTTCGACATGGACCAGGCCAGGACAAACCCGCGTGTGGGCCTCATCGGACTCGGTCTGATGGGGGCGCCGGTCGCCCGCAACCTCCTGCGGGCCGGCCTGTCGTTGACCTGTCACGACCTCGATGACGCAGCCGTGACGGCGGCGGTCGGTCACGGGGCGACCGCGGCCGACGACTCGGCGGCCGTGGCCGCGGCCAGCGACGTGGTGCTCGTGATCGTGCCGACGAACGACGACGCGCGAGCCGTCGTCGCCGGACCTGACGGGCTGTTGTCCGGTGCCGCTGCGGGTGCCGTCATCGTCCTGTGCAGTTCGCTCAAGCCCGAGACCTGCGCCGAACTCGAGGCGCTAGGGCGTCAGAGGGAGGTCGAGGTCATCGACGCGCCCATGACCGGCGGCATCCGGGCGGCCGAAGCAGGCACGATGAACCTGCTGGTCGGAGGTGACGCGGCGGCCCTGGAGCGGGCACGCCCCGCGCTCGAGCCGATCAGCAGCGCCATCCATCATCTCGGAGCGATCGGCGCCGGGCAGGTCGGAAAGACGGTCAACAACCTGATCCACTGGGGCGAGATCGTCGTGATCACCGAGGCGCTGGCGCTCGGCGCGAAACTCGGGGTCGACGTCAGCCGGATGCGGCAGGCACTCATGGACGGCAGCGTCGACAGCAAGACCCTGCGCGAGCTCGAGAAGATGAAGTTCACCTGGCATGCGAAGGACCTGGCGGACGCGCTCGCCATGGCGGCGACCGTCGACCACCCGATGCCGGCCGCCGAACTCGCCCGCGACGAGATGGTCGCCATCACCCCCGAGCGGGTGGCGCGGCTGCTGGAGGACCAGGGCTGGGACGGTTGATCCGGCTGCCGCCGCTCCTCAGTTGCGCACGTCCTCGAGGAACCACTCGGTCGGGAACGGGTGGCCGAGTCCGCGCTCACGGGCGAGCTGCAGGGTGATGCCGCCCACCGCCGCGAACTGCAGGCCCTGGGTGCCGGTCGTGACGAACAAGGTGATCTGCCGGTCCGAGGTTCGACCGGGGTGGCGGCCGAGGTGCAGGTCGACGAGCGAGGGGTAGACCCCCCGCTCCGTGGATCGTCCGGCCGGGATGCGGCGCCGTTCGTCCGGGCGGCCCGCCACGTAGGCAGCCAGGCTGCCGCGGGGCCACTGCATGCCGGGAACCGCCACCCCGTGGGGGACGGTGCTCACGCCGAGCTGGACGACGGGATCGGCCAGGGCGAGTAGATCCTTGCCGAGCTCTCTTCGGGTCACGCAGGTCACGTGGGTGCCGGGCGACACCCAGGACGCATCGAACGTCGGTCCCATCGCGTCGGTCGCCGTCGCCACGATGTCGGCCCCGCGCACCGCTTCCTCGGCGCTGTCCACTGCGGTGACGCTCAGCCCCAGCTCTCGCTGTGCCGACTCGGCGAAGTGCTGCCGGTGAGCGGGCGTCGGGCTGAAGACCCGGACGTGCTCGAGCGAGCGGACCTCGGCGATCGCCTCGAGATAGCTGCGGGCCATGCCCCCCGACCCGAGCAGGCCAAGCGTGGCAGCGTTCTCGCGGGCCAGGACGTCGACGCCGATGCCCGCGCTCCCGCCGACCCGCATGTGCTGCAGGTACCCGTCCTGGATCAGCGCCAGGGGCTCACCGTTGCTGGTGGCGTACAGCAGGATCATCCCCGAGTAGGTGCCCGGTTCGACGCAGTGCTTCTCCTCGGTGCGTCCGTCGGGCCAGGACACGATGTCTGACTTGAGGCGCGTGGCGAGGACTCCGTAGGTGCGGCAGGCGCCGCTCATGCTCCCGAACCGGTAGTAGTCGTCGTCGTTGCCCGTGGGCGCATACAGGTCGATGCGCGGGATGTAGGCCGCGTCGCCGGCCGCGAGGTCGGCGTAGCCCACCTGGAGCGCTCGTAAGGTGGTCGGCATGTCGAGCACCTGCCGAACGTCGTCGTTGCGCAGCAGCAGCATCGCGAACTCCTCGAGCACGGGCATGGCATATGGTTATACCAATGATCTCACAGATGGTGCGTCGTGACCGGACGAGGCGAGCGAAGCGAGGCTGGCACGGACCCCGTGCCGGCCTTCGCGCCGCTGCGGGTGCCCGCGTACCGCCGCGTGTGGTGCGCCATGACCGTCAGCCATCTCGGCACCTACCTGCAGTTGAGTGCGGCGCCCTGGCTGATGCACGAGATGACGCGGTCGCCGCTCATGGTCGCCCTGGTGACCTCGGCGCTGCTGCTCCCGCGACTGCTGTTGACGATCCCCGCGGGCGCGCTCTCCGACGTGATCGATCGCCGGACAATCATGCTGGTCGCGCAGGCGATCAGCGCCGTGGCGACCGGGAGCCTGGCCGTCGTCGTGGCAGTCGGCGCGTTGAGCCCGACCTGGCTGCTCGGCTTCACCCTGCTGCTGGGCGTCGGTTCCGCCATCGACAAGCCGTCGTTCCAGACCATGGTGCCCGACCTGGTGCCCGGTCGGTTGCGGGCCCAGGCCATCACGCTCAACGCAGGCGCGCACCACGCCGCCCGGGTCGTCGGGCCGAGCCTCGGTGGCCTGCTGGTCGCACTCGATGTCGCCGAGTTCGCCTTCGCCGGCAACGCGCTGTCGTTCCTGCTCGTCATGGCGGTCCTCACGACGCTGCCGCGCGACCGGGAGACCGCCGGCGCCCGCCGGGCAGCGGGTACGCGGTCGGCAGTCGAGGGCATCCGGTTCGTCCGTTCCCATCCCGGCCTGCGCCGACTGCTCACGATCACGGCGTTCTTCACCCTCACCTCCGCCAGCGTGCAGGCGTTGCTGCCTTCGGTCGCGGCCGAGGACCTGCTCCTCGACGCCCGTGGGTTCGGCGTGCTGTACGGGATCTTCGGAGCCGGCGCACTTCTGGCGACCGTCTCGCGTGAACGGATGGCACTGTTGTGGGGGCCGCACATGGTGCCCGTGGCCATGGGCATCTTCGGCCTGGCGGCAATGGCACTCGGACTGGCCGACGGCAGCGTCGTCGCCGGGGTCGCCATCGCACTTGCGGGGTTGGCCTGGGTGTGGACCATGACCACGCTCAACGCCACCGTGCAACTGTCGGCACCGGCATGGGTCCGGGGGCGGGTCGTCGCGCTGTATGTCCTCGCCGTGGCCATGAAGCCGGTCGGAGCATTCATCAGTGGGGCCCTCGCCGAGATGCTGGGCCCGGGGACGGCGGTCACGCTGATGTCGGCCACGACGGTGGCGCTGGCCCTGGTCGCGACCCGGGTCCGCCTCCCCGTGCTCGGCGATGCCGACTCCCAGTACCTGGAGCCCGAGATGCACGAACCGCCTGAGCCGAATGCCGTCGCCGACGTCGCCTGGCCATCCGTCGCCATTGGTGGGCGGGCCGTTCCGCCACTGGCTCTCGGATGTATGAGCATGACCCACCCCGGACGGTCGGAGGAAGAGGCTCGCGCCACCCTTCGCCGCGCCTACGAAGCCGGCGTGCGGTTGTTCGACACCGCCGATCGATATGCCGACGGGCGCAACGAGCGGTTGGTCGCCGACGCCCTCGAGGACGTCCGCGACGAGGTCGTCATCGCGACCAAGTTCGGTTTCGTGGGCAAGCCAGGTCGTGACACGCGGGTCGTGGACGGTTCACCCGGCCACGTCCGTGACGCCTGCGATGCAAGTCTTCGCCGGCTGCGCACCGACCGCATCGACCTGTGGTACCTGCACCGCCTCGACCCCATGGTCCCGGTCGAGGAGACCGTGGGCGCGATGGCCGAACTCGTCGAGGCGGGCAAGGTCGCGAGGATCGGGTTGTCCGAGGTCGACGTCGCGGCCCTCCGGCGCGCCGAGGCAGTCCACCCGATCGCCGCGGTGCAGAACGAGTTCAGCCTCTCGACAAGAGGCGCCGAGTCGGAGATGCTGCCGGCGTGCCGGGCATCGGGGGTCGCTTTCGTCGGCTACAGCCCGCTCGGCATCGGCCTGTTGACGGGCTGCTACCTCGCGCCAGAGGAACTGCCCGACGGCAACCGCCTCGCGCGCGGGCCCCGCATGGACGAGGCGCACCGGGCGGCGAACCTCGAGCGTGTCGCGGCGCTGCGCCGCCTCGCCGACAGTTGCGGCATGACCCCGGCGCAGCTCGCTCTGGCCTGGGTCCTGGCGCAGGGTGCGATCGCTCTGCCAGGGAGTGCGCGCCGCCGGCATCTCGACGAGAACGTATGGGCTCTGAGGCTGCGACCCGACGCGGACGTCATGCACGCCCTCGAGGCGCTGTTCCCCGAGGGCGCGATCGCCGGGGCGCGCAAACCTCCTCCGGGACTCGCCCTGACGCCGGGGTAGCCACGACGTCAGGACACGTGCCGGGTCCGGGTTGGCTCCGCCACGGCGGGATGGTAGAACTGTCGGACCATTTTCCCAGGGTCAGGGAGCGTCCCATGCATCAGCTCGATCCCGCAGCGACGGGTCTGGTCGTCTTCGACATGCTCGAGTGCTACCGGCCCAAGATCGAGGCCGCCGGCGCCGTCGAGCCGATCCGCCGCCTCATCCAGACGTGCAGGGCGCAGTCGGTGCCGATCTTCTACGCGCGCGCCGATCACCGACCGGATGGCTCCGACTACAGCAAGGTCGTCACCGACACCGACAGCGAGTTCCGCCCCTACGGCCCCGACCGTCAACCCAAGCACCGGTTCGGGCACCCGCCGGAGACCATGGGCGTGCTGGCGGAATTCGCGCCGCAACCCGGCGACTACGACCTACCGAAGCACCGCTGGAACGCGTTCTTCCAGACGCCGCTCGACCTCAGCCTGCGTTCGCGGGGCGTGGACACGATCCTGTTGGCCGGCGGGTCCACCCACGTCGGCATCGCGAGTACGGCGTTCGGCGCCAGGGACATGGACTACAACGTCGTGGTCGTACGGGATGGACAGACGGGCTTCGAGAAGCAGCGGGAGTTCTTCCTCGACCACGTCTTCCCGCGCATGGCCCGCGTGCGAACGGTTGCCGAGATCGAGTCGATGTGGGCGACCGAGTAGCCAGCTCGTCGACGACGTAAGGGGAAGCGATGGGACGGCCCGAGGTGCTCCGACACCGCGACTTCAACCTCTACTGGTCCGGCGTGGTGCTCTCCGAGATCGGCACGCGCGGGACCTTCGCGGCCGTGCTCTACCACGTCTATCTGATCAGCGGCTCGAGCCTCCAGGTCGGTCTCATCGGACTTGCCCAGGCCGTTGCGCTCCTGCTGCTGTCGCCCCTGGGGGGCGCCATCGCCGATCGGCTCGATCGGCGGCGCCTGCTCCAGGTGGCGCAGTCGCTCTCGCTGCTCGCCAGCCTCACCCTGGCCGTGGTCACCATCCTCGACGTGGTCGAGGTGTGGCACATCATCCTCGCGGTGCTGTTCAACACGGCGGCAGGGTCCTTCGAGCGCCCGGCACGTGACGCACTCATCCCGGCCCTCGTGCCGCGTGGGCAGCTCGTCCACGCGTTCGCGCTGCTCAACCCCTCGCGCGAGGCCGCGATCCTGGTCGGTCCGGCCATCGCCGGCGTGCTCATGGCGGTGTGGGGCCCCGAGGCGATGTACCTGCTGGACGTCTTCACCTACGTGGTCATCATCGGCGCACTGGTCCTGATCAGGATCCCGCCGGTCGCCGCCGGCAAGCCCAGCCAGAACCTGTGGTCGAGCATCGGCGAAGGCGTGACCTTCGTCCGCGGCCGCCCGATCATCCTCCAACTCATGGCCCTGGACCTGTCGGCGACGGTGTTCGGCGCCTACCGGGTGCTCCTGCCCGCTCTCGCCACCGACGTGCTGGCGGTCGGGGCCACCGGCTACGGCCTGCTGAGTGCCGCGCCATCGGCCGGTGCCCTGGTCGGATCGGCGATCATCTTCCGGATGATGCACCGGCTCCGTGCGGGCCGCGTCGTGTTGAGCTCGACCGTCGCCTACGGGGCGATGGCCGTGGCGCTGGTCTGGTCGGGTCTGCTGCCGATGTCGGTCGCCTTCGCCGCGGCGATCGCTGCGGCGGTCGGCCTGGGGCTGTTCGATGCGATGGCGACCACGGTTCGTCATGCGGCCGTCCAACTCGAGACACCCGACGAGATCCGTGGGCGGGTGACCTCGATCTACCAGATGGCGTCCCGGGGCGGCCCGGCCCTCGGCAATCTCAACGTGGGGTGGCTGGCCAGCCTCCTCGGGCCGGTGGGGGCGCTCACGCTCGGCGGCCTCGTTCCCGTCGCGGTTGCCGGCGTGTTGGCGGCCACGGGCGGACGCATCCGCGACTACGAGGTGGACAAGAGTGAGGACGTCGAGGCGGCGGCGCCCGACATCGTGGTGGCACCCGACGCGCGTCCGGACACGCAGGACACGTCCGAGACCTGAGCGCTCAATCCCCCATGTCGGCCGAATTGCAACGGTGACTTGACATGGAGGCAGAATGGTAGGACCATACTATGACCGGCCATTCGCCGGCCAACCTGGGAGAGGGAGCAGTTCCGTGGGACGAGGACGCATTCGACCGCTGGCCGCGGCCAGCTTGTTCACCATCATGGCGATGGTGGCGGCATGTTCGACCCCGCCGACGGCGGATGAGGAGCAGCCCGTCGCCGGCTCCGGCGAAGAAGGTGAGGAAGTCGAGACCGTCGACCCCGAGACCGCCGAGGAGGCGGCCGATGCCGACTCAGCGCAGTCGGCCCTCGACGAGGTGACAGCCGAACTCGAGGGGCTCGACCCCGACGCTCGACGCGCACGCCTGATCGAGCTCGCGATGGAGGAGGGCGGGGAGGTCTCCTTCTACGGCTCGACCAACATCGACGACATCGGTCCCGTGATCGACGCTTTCGAAGATGACACGGGCATCAGCATCAGCCACTACCGGGCGGGTGCATCGACGGTCATGAACCGCATCCTGCAGGAAGCCGATGCCGGCTTCGCCGGATCGGACGTGGTGCAGATCAACGGGCCGGAGATGCTGGTCCTGTCCGGTGAGGACCTGCTGCTGACCCTGGACACCCCGATCGCCGAGGACATCGTCGAGGCCGGCCGCTTCGACGACTGGCTGGCGCCGTACGTCAACGCGTTCATCGTCGGCTGGAACACCAACCGGGTCAGCCCGGAGGAGGCCCCGACCACGTACGAGGAAGCCTTCTCCAACTTCTCCGGCACGCTCGCCATGGACGTCGACGACTTCGACTGGTTCGCCACGCTCGTGGACGAGTACTTCGTCGGGGAGCTCGGCATGAGCGAGGAGGAGGCGGTCGAGTTGTTCAAGGAGGCCGCCAGCGGTGCCTCCGTGATCCGTGGGCACTCCCTCGGGGCCGAACTCGTGGTCGCCGGTGAGTACGACGTCCACGTGTCGCTGTACCACCACCACACCGCCCGCCACGCCGACGGCCCGATGGACTGGCAGCCCGCCATCGAGCCCGTCGTCGTCCGCCCCAACGGTGTCGGGATCGTGTCGACGACGACCCGCCCCGCCAGCTCGCTCCTGCTGGTCGAGTACATGCTCACCGACGGTCAGCAGTACCTGGCCGACGTCGGCCGCACGCCGGGCAGCACCGCCATCGAGGCCGGTCTCCCCAGTGACATCCGCACGATCGGGGTCGACCTGCTCAAGCTCGAGGAAGAGCGCGAGAAGTGGGAGGGCCTGTACGAAGAGGTCGTGCGCGAATCCGGGTCCGCCGTCCGCGAGTAAGACCACCTCGGGGGCGCGCCCGCTCGACCGCGCGCCCCCGAGGACCAACCTGCCCGCCCGCCCGGAAGCCACCGGCGGGACATGAACACCCGGGCGTATCCGCGCCCCCTCTGGGAGGTCGACGGTGTCACAGGCACCCACCACGGACCGGAACGCGCTCGACGCGCTGCCAACGGGTAATCCGCCACCGAAACCGAAACGCATGCGTTTCGACTGGCGCAAGCTCCGCGACCCCAAGACCTTCATCATCGTCGCGGTCGTGCTGGTCATCGGCTACCTGTCCCTCGTGCCGCTGCTGTACCTGCTGTGGGGCACGTTCTTCGACTCGACCGGGCTCACCGGGGCCGCGTTCGAGCGCGCCTATGGCACCACCGGGCTGGGTGAACTCGTCTACAACTCGATGGTGTTCGCCACGGGTGCCACCCTCGTGTCGGTGGTCATGGGCACGCTGCTCGCCTTCCTGACCGAGCGCACCGACGTGCCGCTCAAGCGGCTGATCTTCGCCGGGTCGCTGATCCCGCTGATCATCCCGGGCATCCTCTACACGATCGCCTGGATCTTCCTTGCCAGCCCCCGGATCGGCCTGATCAACAAGTGGCTCGAACCGTTCTTCGGGCCGGGCACCTTCGACGTCTTCACCCTCTACGGCATGATCATCGTCCAGGGAATGGACAATGCGCCCCTGGTGTTCCTGCTGATGGTGGCGGCGTTTCGGTCCATGGACCCCTCGCTCGAGGAGTCCGCGCTGATGAGCGGCGCGAGCCTGCCGCACGTGTTCCGCAAGGTCACGCTGCCGCTCGCCAAGCCGGCGCTCTTCGCGGCGTTCCTGATCATGGCCGTCAAGAACATCGAGGCCTTCGAGACCCCGGCCCTGCTCGGGATGCCGAAGGGCATCTGGGTGTTCACCTCGAGGATCTGGCGCGTGCTCAGCACCCACCCGGCCGACTACGGACAGGCCGGTGCCTACTCGATCTCGCTGCTGCTGATCACCTCGCTCGGGATCTACTTCCAGACCCGCTACAGCCGGCGCGGCAAGCAGTTCCAGACCGTCACCGGGAAGGGGTTCCGTCCCCGCCCGATGCCGCTCGGCCGATTTCGCAGCCTCATCGGTGGCGCGCTGCTGTTCTACTTCTTCATCGCGATCGTGTTGCCCGCATTCATCCTGCTGTACATGTCGACGCAGCCCTTCTACCAGGTGCCCTCGATCGAGACGATGACCAACCTGTCGTTCGAGAACTACCGGTACGTCTTCGACCACTCGCAGACGATGAGAGCCTTCCGGAACTCGTTCGTACTCGGCATCTCGTCGGCCACCCTGGTCATGTTCGGCACCGCGGTCGCCTCGTGGCTGGTCGTGCGCTCGAAGCTTCCCGGTCGCTGGATGGTCGACAACCTGGCCTTCGTTCCCCTCGTGATCCCCGGCCTGGTCCTCGGTGTCGCGTTGCTCTTCGTCTACCTGCGGTTCCCGATCGCGATCTACGGGACCATGTGGATCCTGCTCATCTCCTACGTCACCCGCTACATGCCCTACGGCATGCGGTACGCCTCCACGTCGATGTATCAGATCGGTGGCGAACTCGAGGAGTCCGCGCAGGTCAGCGGAGCGACCTGGTGGCAGACGTTCCGACGGATCAACCTGCCCCTGCTCGTACCGGGGTTGCTGGCCGGGTGGATCTACATCGTCATGACCTCGGTGCGCGAGTTGTCGAGTTCGATCCTGCTGTACTCGCCGGGCAACGAGGTGCTCGCGGTCATGATCTTCGAACAGTACGAGAACGGGCAGTTCACCGAACTGGCTGCCCTCGGAACGTTGCTGATCGTTGCTCTGGTCATCCTGGTCTACGCGGCGCAGCGTCTGGGCGCCAACATCGGTGTCAAGTCCTGACGGCACAACCCGGCCAAGAACGCGGATACTCAAGGAGCCATCCACATGCTCACGATCACCGATCTGGTGAAGTCCTATCCTGGACCCAAGGGCGACAAGGCGAGCCGGGTGCTGGCCGTCGACAACGTCTCCATCGAGGTGGAGGAGGGCCAGCTCTACACCCTGCTCGGCCCGTCCGGTTGCGGCAAGACGACGACGCTGCGAAGCGTGGCGGGGCTCGAGGATCCGGACTCGGGCCGGATCGTCGTGGGCGACAAGACGTTCTACGACTCGGAGAAGCAGGTCCTCGTCCCGGCCAACAAGCGCGGGCTCGGCATGGTCTTCCAGTCGTACGCGATCTGGCCGCACATGAACGTCTACGACAACGTCGCATTCCCGCTGACGGTCGAGTCCCGCAGCACGCGACTCGGCAAGAAGGAGATGACCGAGCGCGTCGAGCGGGTCCTGGCCGTCGTGCAACTCGACCACCTCGCGGGTCGGCAGGCGACGGATCTGTCCGGCGGACAGCAACAGCGTCTCGCGCTGGCCCGTGCGCTGGTGATGCAGCCGCCGCTGCTGCTGTTGGACGAGCCGCTGTCGAACCTCGATGCGAAGCTGCGCGAGGAGATGCGGTTCGAACTCAAGCGGCTGCAGCGTGACCTCAACATCACGGCGATCTACGTCACCCACGACCAGGTCGAGGCGTTGGCCATGTCCAACGTCATCGCGGTGATGAACGGCGGCGTGATCGAGCAGGTCGGCCGTCCCCGCGACGTCTACAACCGCCCCGCGTCCAAGTTCGTGGCGGACTTCATCGGCTCCTCGAACTTCTTCGACGGGGTCGTCGACCGCCGCGAGGGCACCGACCGCTACGCGGTGTCCACCGACGAGGGCGAGATCTTCGCCACGTCGCAGTACGACCTCGCGCCGGGCGCCAAGGTGACGGTCGCGATCCGGCCGGAGCACGTACAGATCGAGGAAGGGCGACCCGAACAGGCCGGGCCCGGCATCTGGTCGGGAAGGGTCACGGCGCGCGCCTTCCTCGGCGACTCGGTCGAGCACAAGCTCGAGGTCGGCAAGCTCGAGCTGCAGGCGAGGTGCCACACCGACCTGAGCCTTCCGGCGAACACCGAGATCTCGATCGTGCTGCCGCCCGAGTGGTGCTCGTTGATCCCGACCGGCGAGTGACCACCCGTCCGGCCACGAGGATCGGGACTCCCACATGCCGTTGAAGGGCAAGGTCGCGATCGTCACCGGTGCCGGCCGCAACGTGGGGGGTGCCGTCGCCTCGCAGCTCGTCGAGGCCGGTGCATACGTGGTCGTCGCCGAGCTCGACCCTGCCCGCGGGACCGAGATGGCACGGCTGCTGAACCAGCGCCGTGACGGGTGTGCGCGGTTCGTCCGCACCGATGTGGCGTCGGAAGCCTCTGTCGCGGGCCTGGTGGAGGCGACGGTGGACGCCTTCGGGGGCCTGGACGTCCTGGTCAACAACGTCGCCATCACCGACCGGGGACGAACGGTGCTCGATCTCGAGGCCGACGAGTGGGAGTCCGTGCTGCGGGTGACGCTCACGAGTGCGTACCTGTGCACCAGGTACGCGGCCCCGGCGATGCAGCGGTCGGGTGGCGGCAGCATCATCAACATCGGTTCGACCTCGGCTCACGTCGGCCGACGGAACGCGCTGGCCTACGGCGTGGCCAAGGCCGGCCTGCTGAGCCTCACCCGTTCATGTGCCGTGCAGCTCGGCGAGTACGGCATCCGGGTGAACACGGTCAGCCCGAACAAGGTGGGGTCGCCGGTCGGTCAGGCCATCGAGGCAGGCGACCGCAAGCGCGACAACGCACTGGGTCGCGCGGCAACGCCGGACGACGTGGCCGCCGCCGTGTTGTTCATGGCGTCGGACTCGTCCAGCTTCGTGACGGGCACGGAGTTGCTGGTCGACGGCGGGGCGCTGATCCAGAGCAACTGACGGGTGTTCGGCCCGCGGTCAGCGGCGTCTGCTGCCGGCCCCGAGGAGGCGCTGGGTCCCGTCGGCTGCGTCACGTCCCCGCAGCAGGTGGGCGATCAACGTCGCTCGGGCCCGATCGGCGTCCCCCGCCGCGAGCGCGTTCACGATCTCGTTGTGCTCGTCGACCGTCTTCTTGTGGGCGTTGCGCCGCACTTCCTTGGAACGCATCGCGCCCATGGCGAGCGGGCCGGAGAACGACTCGGACAGCATGCTGATGGCGGGATTGTGGGCTGCGGCGGCCAGGCGGCCGTGGAATGCCATGGACAGCTTGGTGTCGTACTCCCCGGCGGACAGCTTGCGTTTCGACTCGGCGCACATCTGCCGGAGGTCGGCGATGTCCTCGTCGGTGATGCGCTCGATCACGAGTGCGAAGATGCCGAGTTCGATGACCAGCCGCACCTCGGCGATCTGTTCCGGTTCGAAGCTGCGCATGACCAGCATGTTCGAGAGGGTCTCGCCGATCACGTCGGGGGTCGGTGTCGTCACGAACGCGCCGCCCGCCGATCCCACCCGGATCTCGACGAGTCCCATGACCTCGAGCACCCGCAGTGCGTCGCGGACGGTGACCCGGCTGACGCCGAAGGTCGTCACGAGCTCTCGCTCGGCGGGAAGCCGGTCCCCGGGCTTGAGCTGGCCCTTGCGGATCAGATCGGAGATCTGGTTGACGATCTGGCCGGACATGCGACCACCTGCCACGGGGGACAGGAACGATGCGACGGACACGATGGGACTCCGGTGGGACAGTCGCAGTCAGACTACTGCCGAACCACCGCCCGGTGCCGGATTCGCAGCCGCACCGCGTTTCACCCGGACGCCGTGCGCCGTGCCGGCTTCTCGCTGCTGATCCGGCGGGCGGTCCGGCCGAGGTGCGTGCGCATCACGTTCCTGGCTTCGCGGACATCGCGCTCGGCGATGGCCGCCACGAGACGTCGATGCTCGTGGATGCCAGGGTCGCCCATGTGCGGGTCGATCGCCTTGGCCTTGACCAGCGACCGCAGCATGGGCTCCTGGAACGCCTCGGTGACCAGGCTGATCGCGACGTTGTGGGCGCTCTGCGCGAGGCGGATGTGGAACTCCGCGGACAGCGCGACGTCGAACGTGCCCTGCCGCAGCGCCTGCTCCGAGCGATCGCAGATCTCGGTGAGCTCGGCGAGATCCTCGGTCGTGGCCCGCTCGCACACCAGGCGGAGCGACCCGAGTTCGAAGACCATGCGGGCCTCGGTGATGTCGGCAGGGGACACCTGCGACATCATCAGCAGGTTGGCCAGGCCTTCACTCACGTGGTCGGTGTCGGGAGCGGTGACGAAGGCGCCTCCGTGCGCCCCGACACGGATGGCGACCAGACCGTTCGCCTCGAGGACCCGCAGGGCGTCGCGAACCGTCACCCGGCTCACCCCGAGCTGTGTGGCCAGTTCCCGCTCCGGGGGGAGCCGATCCCCGGGGCCGAGCTCGCCCGACTCGAGGGCGGCGTGGATCTGGGCGACGACGTCGGCGGAAGCGCGCGCCGTGGACACCCTCGTGAATAGTTCGTTGCCCACCGGTGCAGCCATCCCCAACCCCTGGTCAAATGGTCCTACATTATGCTAGTCTGCCACAAGGATACGCACGCAGCCGAGCAACTGGAGACAACATGGGTAAGAAGGGGCGGACATTCGTTCGCGGCCTCGTGTCCGAAAAGTACGGGCTGGGTGACTTCCGGCGTGCGCAACTCGACAACGAGCGGGTTCGCAACGACGAGGTCGTGGTGGACGACGCCAGCGTCGGCCACTCCGGTGACTCGGCGGACTCCCGAACCTGGTGGCGCATCGGGCCTGGCGACGAGGAATTCCTCACCCAGACCATCCAGGTCCACTTCGTGGAACTGCCGCCGCACTCCGCCAACCACGGACACGGCCACCAGAACGAAGCGGTGTTCTACATCCTCGAGGGCAAGGGTTACGAGGAGCACGACGGCAAGCAGTACCGCTGGGAGAAGGACGACCTGGTCGTCGTTCACACCGACTCGGTGCATCGCCACTTCAACGACAGCGACGAGAAGGCCGTTGCGCTGGTCATGAAGGCGAAGTCCACCTGGATGTTCATGGGGCTGATCCAGCAGGCGAAGAGCGGCCCGAACGGAGCTCCCGACCCCGCTCCCGTCCCCAACGAGGAGCGGTTCGGCGAGCGCGAGGACTGGTCGCGGATCTGGACGCCTGGCGTCCTCGACATGAACAAGGTCGTCAAGCCCGAACACACCAAGTGGGAGACGACCCGCGACGGCCGCGTCCGTCAACTCGCCCAGCCTGGTATGGACGTCCGCTGCCACAGCGTCGACGTCTACCAGCAGGAGATCCCGTCCGGGAGCCGGTCGGCCAAGCACTGGCACATGGCGGACGAGGTGGTCTACATCCAGGAGGGCAGCGGTTACAGCCTGCACTGGGAGGTCGAAGCGGAGATCGCCGACAAGTACTACGCGCGCATCGCCAAGGAGCCGACCCGGCACGAGTTCACCGCCGGTGACACCGTCTACATCCCGCAGAACACCATTCACCAGCACTTCGCGGCCGATGGCACGCCAGTCAAGTTGCTCTCGGTCCAGAACCGGTTGTTCCGCTACCTCGGCTACGACCAGGTGCACTATCTCGAGGACGCACCCGAGTACACCGAGTCGCAGCAGCAGCAGTCGGTGCCCGCAGGCGTCTGAGCCACCACGAACGACGACGGCGCCGCCGGACCGAGTCCGGCGGCGCCGTCCGCGTCGTTCCCGTGCTACCGCACGAACACCACGAAGCGCTCTGCGACGGGGACCGACTGGGCGGCAGCCATCGCCGCGAGACCCCGGTTGCCCCTCGTGGCGGTCGCGCGCGCGGCGCGGGCGGTCGGGGTCCGGCGGGGCGTGGACGGCAGGATGCGGCGACGCGAATCGATGGCGCGCCGGACGTTGTCGGTCATGGGAGAGTGCCCTTCTCTGGCGAACGAGGGAAACGGGCGAGCGCGAGACTCGCGACGGCGCGCTAACAGAAGTACGCGCTCGTGAATGTTTTCCCGAGCGTACCCCCACGCCGCGACCTGGGGATCGGGCCCCCGTGGCCGGCGGGCCGTCGGGGTCGCCACCCCTGCGCTCAGGGGCCCAGCAGATGCACCGCCGCAGACCAGGCGCCGCCGACGGCCACGGCCCCCAGAACCAGGAGCAGGGGGTTGACGTTGCGCCAGGCGACGAGGATGGCGACGAGGGCGATCGTGATGATCTCGACCGCTCCGAGCTCGAGCGGGGCCGCGGTGCCCCAGGCCGCGGCGGCGATCAGGGCCGCCAGCACGAAGCCCGACGCCGGTGTCACCAGCCGGACCAGTCGTCGCAGGGTGGCGGCCGCGTGGCTCACGGCCGCGGCTCCGAGGCACGTCGGCAGCGCGAGTCCGAGCACCGCGACGACCGCACCCGGGACGCCCGCGAGGTAGTAGCCGACACCCGCGACGAAGCCTGCCTTCGGCCCAGGGGTGAGATGGCTGAAGGCCAGGGCCATCGAGAAGCCGCCGGGGGACAGCAGCCCCGGCTCGACCCATTGCGCCTGCACCACCGGGATCTGGCCGTTCCCACCGCCGAAGGAGAACAGACTCGAGAGCGCGATGAAGGCGAAGATCTCGAACAGCGTCGCGAGCTCGCCCATCAGCCCGCAGCTTCGGGCGCATCCGGGGCCGGCCGGATCAACATGGCGCCGACCGCGAAGCCGACGAATGCCGCCAGGATCAGTGGGACCCCCACGACGATGGCGGCGAAGAGCGTCCCGCTCAGGCCGACGCCAAGGAGTCGCCGCGAACCGCGCACAGGCGAACTGCGCAGCTGGTGAACGGCGTTGCCGAACAGCAGGCCGATGATCGCCACGCTGACGACGGTGTTCATGGGTGCCAGGGCCCCCTGCAGCAGCTCGGGGCGGACGAGGGCCGCGCCCAAGGTGACCAGTGCAGCGCCCGGTGCGATGAGCCCGACGATGGCGGTGAGCGCGCCCAGCCATCCCCGGATCTTGAACCCGACCAGGCCACCGAGCGAGAGGAACTTGGGAGCCGGGATCAGGGTCGATACGACCAGCAGGCCCTGCAGTTCCTCGCGCGTGAGCCAGCCCAGGCGGTCCACGAGGTCTCCCTCGAGTTTGCGGGTGGCTGCCCACATGCCGCCGAAGGTGGTGGCGCCGATGCCCAGGAACGCCCGCATGACCGCCACGATCCCGATGCGTGGCGTCCTCGCTGCGGTCAATGCGGGCCTCCGTGGCAGGGATGACAGCAAATGGTTATACCATCAATGCCCGAGGACGCGGAGTAGACGTGACGCTCATCATCGACAACGACGCCGTCGAGCGGGTCCTGACCATGGGTGCGTGCATCGATGCGCTCGACACCGCCTTCCGGGCGTACGCGACCGGTGGCGCGGTGAACCGCCCGCGATCGCACACCTACACCGACCGCGGCGACGGGCACCACTACCTGTTCAAGTCGATGGACGGGGCGATCGCCGACCTCGGTGTGCACGCCTTGCGCCTGTCGTCCGATCTCACCCACGAGTTCGAGAGCCAGGGCCGACGCCGTCGACGCAAGATCCCGGCCGCCCCCGGGGGGCGCTACGTCGGCCTGGTCCTGCTGTTCGACATCGAGACGCTCGTGCCGTTGGCGATCATGCAGGACGGGTTCCTCCAGAGGATGCGCGTCGGCGCCACGAGCGCGCTGGCGGCGCGACACCTGGCACGACCCGAGGCGCGCAGCGTCGGGATGGTCGGGTCGGGCTGGCAGGCCGGCGCCCAGTTGCTCGGCCTGCACGAACGGGGCGGGATCGACGAGTACCGCGTCTACAGCCCCGACCCGTCACGTTGCCGGGCCTTCTGTGACGAGTTCAGCGAGCGCCTCGGGCAGGAGGTCCGTCCCGTCGCCTCCGCCCGCGCCGCGGTGGATGGCGTCGATATCGTCGCGCTCGCGACGAACTCGCATGACCCGGTCATCGAGGCGGGGTGGCTCCACCCGGGTCAGCACATCGGATCGGTCCAGGGTGGTGAGCTCGACGAGGCGACCCTCGAGCTCGCGGACGTGATCGGGGTCCGCAGCAAGGAAGAGGCCACGTTCCACTACGTGGAGGGGCACGCCCCGGTCGAGGCCGCCGGCAGGAAGCGGCCGGCAGGTGGCATCCGCGAGAAGATGGTCGAGCTCGGCGACATCGTGGCAGGAACGTCCGGCCGCTCGTCTGCGGACCAGATCACGCTGTTCACCGGCGGGGGGACCGGCGCGAGCTCGGGTCTCGGTATCCAGTTCACGGCAGTCGCCTACGCGGTTCTCGAGGCGGTGCGCGACGACGGCGGAGGGCACGAGGTGCCCACCGAGTGGTTCACCCAGATCTACAAGCCCTGAAACTGCAGCCCGGGTGGAGGGTGGAGCGGGTGAACGCGGAGCGGGTGAAGGGAATCGAACCCTCATCACCAGTTTGGAAGACTGGAGCTCTAGCCATTGAGCTACACCCGCGGATCGGCGCTGGGGAGGGTAGCGAACGCACGCAGGCCACCCGGCTGCCCCGGCGCTCCGGCGTCGGCGAGGGGCGAGGCGTCATCACCCTGGCCGGGGCTCGCCAGGACCTGTTCGGCAGGCCGAGGAGCTCGTTGGTATAACCATTTCCGACGCGGCGGTCTCCGGCGCCGCCGCTCAGCGAGGAGTGCGAGTGGGAGGCGTCGATGTCGACCCGGCCTGGCCGTCGATCGCCCTGACGGTCAACGGTCGCCGTCACGAGGTCTCGGTGCCGGCGGATCGCCGTCTCGCCGGCCTGTTGCGGGACGACCTCGGACTCACCGGGACGAAGCTGGGCTGCGAGGTGGGTGTCTGCGGCACCTGCACCGTGCTGGTCGACGGCCTGCCGACCAGCAGCTGCCTGACCCTGGCCGTCCAGGTCGACGGCGCCTCCGTGCTCACCGTCGAGGGCCTCGCCGCGTTTCCCGAACTCGCCGAGCTCGGACGGGCATTCGTCGAGGAAGGCGGCTTCCAGTGCGGGTTCTGCACGAGCGGGCAGTTGGTCGCCATCGCCGGCCTGATGCTCGAGCAGCGCCTGTCGTCGATGACCTCCGAGGCGGTGACCGAACACCTGCACGGCAACCTGTGCCGCTGCACGGGCTACTACGGCATCCAGCGTGCCATCGACCGTGCGCGCCGATGACACTGCTCTGGCGGCGTCCGACCACCCTCGACGGGGCCATCGAGGAACTCGCGAGCGACGACGCGGCCATCTACGCCGGCGGTGTCAGCCTCGTGCTGCTGATGAACCTGGGCCTGTTCGAGCCGGCGACGTTGGTGTCGCTGGCGGCGGTGCCGGGACTCGCTGCCGTGACCGGCGACGACGAAGCAGTGGATCTCGGCGCCATGTGCACGCATGCTCGGCTCGCGGCGGACCCGATCCTGCGCCGGACACACCCCGCTGCCGCGGACATGTTCGCCGGGATCGGCAACGTGCGGGTGCGCAGTTGGGGCACGCTCGGGGGGAACCTCGCGCACGCCGACCCGGCCCAGGACCCGCCGGTGATGCTGGCCGCCCTGCATGGCACGGTCTCCGTCGTGGGGCCCCGAGGGGATCGCGTGATCCCCGTCGAGGCGATCGCCGAGGGGCCGTTGTCGCCGGCCCTCGACCCGGACGAGATCGTGACCTCCGTGCGTCTTCCTCTCGCCGAGGAGCGCAGCGGCAGCAGTTACCTCAAATACCTGCCGGGCACGAAGGACGACTACGCCACCGTCAGCATCGGAGCGCACCTGCAGTTCGACCGGGCCGGGGCCGTGAGACAGGCACGTCTCGTCGCGGGGGCCGTCGGCCCGACCGTCGTGGTCCTCGGGGCCGGGAGCGAGGTGTTGACCGGACATCCGCTGGATCCCGACGTCCTCGATGCGCTGCGTGTGGCAGTGCGTGACGAGGTCAACCCGTCATCGGACCGACGTGGCAGCGCCGACTACAAGCGGGAGATGGCCGGCATCGTCGCAGCGCGGGCCGCATCGGCGTGTCGACCAGCGTCGGCGCGACCGTGACGTCGGAACGGAGGCCGTCGAGGTCGAGCGAGACGACCCACCGTGACGACCCGGACCAGGAGTGGGTGAGCGGTCGACGGCGGTTCGCGGCCGACATCGCCGCTGACACGTCCGAGCTGCTGCACGTGGCCTTCGTCCTGTCCACCGAACCCCATGCCCGACTGCTCGACGTCGACGCGGACGCGGCGCTGGCGCTGCCGGGGGTCGTGGCCGTGATGACCGGAGCCGACATCGGGCTGCGCCTGTTCGGGCGGTCGCTGCGCGACTATCCCGTCCTCGCGGTCGACCGGGTCCTGTTCGCGGGCCAGCGCGTCGCCGCGGTCGCGGCGGAGGATCCCGAGACCGCGCACCGGGCGGCCCGGATGGTCGACGTCAGCTACGAGCCGCTGTCGCCGCTGTACGACCTCGAAGATGTGTTCGGCGAGCACGACGTGGAACTCCACCCGGGGGCGCAGGGCTACGAGGGCGCCACCGACGACCACCCGTTCGGGAATCTGCAGGGAGCGGACGTCGTGGTCGATGGCGACGTGGACGCTGCCTTCGCCGAGTGTGACCACGTCCGCGAGGACACGTTCGTGTTCGACCGTGTCCATTCGGCGCCCCTGGAACCCCACGCCTGCGTCGTGGACGCGCGGGGCGAGCACGTGTCGGTGTGGTCGAGCAACAAGGTGCCGAACCGGCTGCGGGCGGATCTGGCGCTGCTCGCCGACCGCGCCGTCGGCGACATCCACGTGCACCCCACCAACATCGGCGGCGACTTCGGCTCGAAGGCGGCGCCGTACCTCGAAGTGGTCTGCCTGCTGCTGTCCGAGCGCACGCAACGGCCCGTCGCCGCCCGCATGACCTACACGGAGATGCTCGGCACCACCGCCGTACGGCACCCGGGCCGCCTGAGGCTGCGGACCGGACTGCGGCAGGGCCGTATCCATGCGCACGAGGCCGAGGCGATCCTCGACGGCGGAGCTTTCGCCGCGATCAAGCCCCGGGCGACGCGTGTCGTGTCGATCCTCGGGCACGCCTACGCGAACTACGAGGTCTGTGTGCGCGACGAGCGCGCCATGACGGTCTACAGCAACAATCCGCCCGGCGGCCATGTCCGGTCCCCGGGCGAGTTCCAGTCCGTGTTCGCCGGCGAGTCGCAGGTCGACCTGCTGGCCCGCACGTGCGGCGAGGACCCGATCGCGTTCCGGCTACGGCGTACGACCGTGCCAGAGGTACGCGGCATCCTGGAGGAACTCCGCGCCGGGGTGCAACCATGGGGCGGCGACGGACCGGACGTCGGTGTCGGCGTCGCCACGTTCGGTTGCCGGGCCGGGAACGGGGAGAGTGTGGTCGCCGCACGTGCGACCTCGTCCGGCGTCGTGTTGCGGGTCGGCGTCCCCGACCAGGGTTCGGGCATGTACGCGACGTTCCGGCTGCTCGCCGCGCAGGCGCTCGAGATCCCCCGCGAGGCGGTGCACGTCGAAGCCATCGGCGCCGACGAGACCCTCACCGACGCCGGCGCCGGCTCGAGCCGGGTCACGGCGGTGGTGGGCAGTGCCTGCATCGACGCCTGCTCGAGGCTGCTCGAGGAACTCGGGCCGCCCGACCCCGACGAGGGCGGCGGGTACTGGCCGGCGGCCCGACTGGAACGGATGGGTACGCCGGAGGTCTCCGTCGAGGGGGTCGGCCGGAATCGTCGCGGTGAGGCCGCGGCCGTGAAGCCGACCTACGGCGGCCTGGCACTGCAGGTCACGGTGGACCGCATGACGGGGCAGTTCGTGATCCGGCGGGCGATGCTCGTCGTGGCGCCGGGTCGGATCGCCAATCCCGTCGGCTTCCGGGGCCAGCTCGAGGGCGGCTTCGTCTACGGCCTCAGCCAGGCCGTGCTGGAACGGCTCGTCGTCGAACAGGGCCAGCTCGTGACCGCTTCGCTGGGTGACTACAAGCTGGCGTGCATCGGCGACGTCCCGCCCCTGGAGATCCGCCATGTGCGGGTGGGGGCCGAAACCGAGGGCGAGCTTCGAGCCGTGGGCGAGCTTGCCAACATCGGCGTCGCCCCGGCACTGGCCAATGCGATCGACGATGCGGTCGGGGTCCGCATCCGGACCCTGCCGATCACGGGCGAGGACGTCTGGCAGGCACTTCGCTCGGTCGGCCAAGAGGGCTAATGGTTTGACCTTCGAGCGTGTGCGTGCTTGCTTGCGAGGGTGGAGATGGGCGGGAGGGCCGGGAAGCGCTGTGCCGGGGCCGGACCCGCCCCCGATGTCGAGGGAGCGAATGACGATGACCGCAGACGAGGCCGGATCGAAAAAGACCTACCCCCGCGAGTACGGGTCGGACGTCATGGTCGACGCGATGCAGGCCTACGGCCTCAAGTACGCCGCCATGAACCCGGGCGCCACCTTCCGGGGCCTGCACGACTCCATCGTGAACTACGGCGGCAATTCGCCCGAACTCATCGAATGTCCGCACGAGAAGATCGCCGTCAGCCTCGCCCACGGTTACGCGAAGGCCTCGGGCGAGCCGATGGCCGTCATCCTCCACAACGTGGTCGGTCTGCTGCAAGGAACGATGGGGATCTACTACGCCTACGTCGACCGCGTGCCCGTCATCGTGTTCGGTGGGACCGGCCCGATGGCCTACGAGCGACGACGCCCCAACATCGACTGGATCCACACCGCGAACGTGCAGGGCAATGTCGTGCGCGACTACACCAAGTGGGACGAGCAGCCGACGAGCATCCACTCGGTCCACGAGGCGGTCGCCCGCGGCTACCGGGTCGCGGTCAGTGAGCCCGCGGGGCCGGTCTACCTCACGCTCGATGCCGGACTGCAGGAGGACCGCCTCGAGGAGGACATCGAACCGCTCGACGTGAGCCGGTACAAGGTGCCGTCGCGGATCGGGCCCGATCCCGCCGCACTTCGTGAGCTTGCCGAGGTGCTGGTCGCAGCGGAGCGGCCGATCATGGTGACCGGGTACGCCGGCCGCGATCCCGAGGCATTCCACCAACTGGTAGAGCTCGCCGAGTTGCTCGGTATCGGCGTCATCGACACCAACTGGCGCCTCAACTTCCCCAACCGCCATCCCCTGAACATCACCGAATCCGATGCGCTCGAGACCGCCGACGTCGTGCTCTTCGTGGACGTCAAGGACATGGGAAAGCCGACCCAGGAACTCGACAAGACCACGCGCCGTGTGACGTCTCAGATTCCCGCCGACGCCAAGATCCTCGACATCGGGTTCCACGACATCGAACTGTCGGCATGGCTCCATGACTTCGCGCAACTGCATGCGACCGACGTGCAGGTCACGGCCGACACCGTCATCGCGCTGCCCCAGCTGCTCGACCTCTGCCGCGAACTCGAGGGGCGGGAGCCCCAACGTCGGGATGCCCGCGAGGCGCGACGTGAGGAACTCGGTCGGATCCATGACGCCCTCTGGGAGGGTTGGCGCAAGACGGCCGAGGAGAACTGGGATGCGTCGCCGGTGTCGACGCCCCGCTTCACCTCCGAGGTGTGGGAGGTGATCAAGGACTACGACTGGGTGCTCACGGCGGGCACGGTCAAGAACTGGGCGCTGCGTATCTGGGACTTCGACAAGCCCTACCGGCACCCCGGACGTGAACTCGGGACGGCGACGCAGATCTCGATGTCGCTCGGCGTCGCGCTCGCGCACAAGGGTTCGGGGAAGCTGGTGGTCGACCTGCAGCCCGACGGCGACCTGATGTTCGACCCTGGTGCCCTCTGGGTCGCGTCCTACTACAAGCTGCCGATGTTGGTGATCATGTTCAACAACCGGGCCTACTACAACGACTGGGAGCACCAGGAACGGATGGCCAGGGCCCGCGGGACCGATCTCGACCTGGCCTACCTGGGCATGGAGATCGACAACCCGGCACCGGACTTCGCGGCCATCGCCAAGGCGTTCGGCTGGTACGCCGAGGGTCCGATCACCGACCCCGACGCGGTGCAGGACGCGGTCCGTCGCGCCGCCGAGTACGTGACCGAGACCGGCCTGCCCGCGTTGGTCGACGTCGTCTGCCAGTACCGGTGAGCGTCGGCCTTCAGGCGACGGGGGCGGGTTCACGCACCTTGAGCCAGGCGTAGTAGGCGAAGAAGACGACGGGCACGCCCAGGCCGGCCGCGAGGAACGTCGGCTCGTAGCCGAACGCGTCGACCGAGAACCCACCGAGCACCGGCCCGATGATCTTTCCGATGTCGAGGCCGGACATGTAGATCCCCGATGCGGTGCCGCGCTGTCGGTCCGAGCCACCCGCCGAGTCCATCACCAGGGCCGCGGACGACACGCGAAGGATCGCGCGGCTCGCGCCTATGCCGATCCAGGCGATGGCAAGCGCGGCGAACACCCGCGAGATGGTCAGGGCGGCGGTCGCCAGGCCCCCGAGCACCACCATCCAGGGCAGCAGGCGCTGATAGGAGACCCGCTTGAACAGCGCAGGCGTGGAGAACCGGATCGCCGAGCTGACGGCGGAGCTCATGCCGGACAGCGAGCCCACCTGCGTGAGGCTCAGTCCGATGGCGAGCCCGTAGAGCGGGAAGAAGGCGTGCAGGACGCCACTGAGCAGGTTGATGTGGAGCGCGCAGAAGAAGGCGAGCAGGACGAACGGACTCAACGTCCTGATGCCTCGGATCCCCACCCGTGGCCGCCCCGTCGACGGGGCCTCGGCCAGGCTCGCGTCGCCCGAGAGACGCCACACCGCGCTCGCAAGGCCGATCGCGGCGACCAACGGAAGCACGGCCAGCAGCGTGATGGCACGCGGGATGCCGAGGTGGTCGCCGGCCAGGCCTCCCAGGAAGCTGGAGACGGCGTAGCCCGCACCGATGCATCCGGTGTACCAGCCCATGAGCACGCCGGCGTTGCTGGAGGGTCGCAGCTCCATGACGGCCGCCAGGCCGCCTGTCGAGGCGATGGCGAAACCGATGCCGTTCGTCGTCGTCGCGCCGGCCAGCACGGCCTGGCTGGTGCTGTTGGCGAGCACGAGGAAGGAGAGGGCCTGCAGCAGACAGCCGCCCGGGATCAGGTAGCGGATGCGGTCGGTCCGGTAGAGGGCGCCGGTGACGAAGCGGAAGCAGAGCGCGCCCACGCTGTAGGCCGCGACGATCGGGCCGATCCTCGCGGGTCCCACCCCCTGCGCCTGCAGATGGGGAGCGATGAGGATCTGGATGCTGCCATCTCCGATGGTGAACACGATCGATGCCGCGAACAACACGATGAGGGGTCGGGCGGGTGCCGACCGGTGATCTGTCCTGGCCGTCACCACATGCCCAGTCGCCGTCCAGATAGGTCTGACCAATCCTATTTCATGCGAGCAGCAGGTCGGTCAGGACGCGACGGCCCCGGGGCCTGTCCGGCGGGAGGCGTTTGACTCTGACAGCCCCGCGGGTGCCGTCCTAGGGTCGACGTCCGAGCCCATCCGACAGCCCATCCGACATCATCGAGGTAGCCATGAGCATCATCGCCGAACGTCTGCGGATCGTCCCGGAGTTCCTGCCCGACGACCACGCGATGGTCCACCAGGTGCTCTCGGGCAAGCTCGATCGGAGGCTAAGCCGCTGGGACCCCGAGCAGGTCGAACTCGAGATCTCGGTCAAGGGACGCGACACCGACCAGCAGCGGGTCGCGCTCGAGTGCTGGATCGCCGGGGCCCCGAAGATGGTCGGCACCTCCAGCGAGCGGCGCCTCGAGACCGCCGTCGCCGAGGTACGTGACGACCTGCACCGGCAGGTCGACAAGTTCGTCACCAGGCGTGAGACCGCACGCAAGAACTGATGGTCCGGTCGCGCCGCCGGGCACTCGCGGCGGCGCGACCGGCACCCGCATGGTCGGGGTGGCCGGATTCGAACCGACGACCTCCTGCTCCCAAAGCAGGCGCGCTACCAAGCTGCGCTACACCCCGCAGGGCCCGGGAGGACGAGTCCCGAGGCGCGCGGAGCCTACCGGGCCGTGTCCTCGGGCCGTCACCGCGCTGCATCGGTCGCGCACGTGACCGTCGGAGGTGGTCCGCGGTTGGACACCTCGGCCGTCAGGTGGAACCATCCCCTTCCCGGCCGGTCTCGACCGGCGCAGCCGCATGCCGCGGCGCGCGTGCTCGTCGTTCGCGCGCGCCGCCGGTGACCGCACCACGCGCCGTCGACCCGTGTCCCCCGATGTCGGTGTCATGACGACGCCCGTCGGCTCCACGCCCGAACGAAAGCCACCCATCGTGAAGACGTCCGTCGAGACCCTCGACCCGGTCAAGGTCAAGCTGACCGTCGAGGTCGAGCCCAAGCGCGTGAAGCAGGCCTTCGACCGCGCTGCCAGGGAGCTCGCGAAGCAGGTCAACCTGCCGGGCTTCCGGCCCGGCAAGGCCCCCCGCCGCCTGATCGAACAGCGGTTCGGCGACGGCATCATCGCCCAGACGGCGCTGGAGAACTCGCTCACCGACTTCTACGTCGAGGCGTTGCGCAGCGAGGAGATCGATGCGGTCAGCCAGCCCGAGGTCGACGTGCAGACCTTCGACGAGAACGAGGGCTGCGTCTTCACCGCCGAGATCGAGACCCGTCCGACCTTCGACCCGCCCGGGCACGAGGGCATCAACGTCACCTTCCCCGAGTGGGACGTCGACGACGACGACCTCGACACGCAGCTCGAGCAGTTGCGCGAGCGTTTCGCCGAGGTCGACGAGGTCGAACGTGCTGCCGCGGACGGCGACATGGTCACCCTCGACCTGCGGGTCGAGGTGGACGGCAACGAGCTCGAGTCTGCCCGCGTCGAGGACGCGCTGTACGAGATCGGCTCGCAGGGCGTCACCCCGAAGCTCGACGAGGAACTCGTCGGCAAGAGTGCAGGTGACGAGTTCACCTACGAGGACGCGCTGCCCGCGGAGTACCCCGAACACGGCGGCGAGCAGGCCACGTTCTCCGTGACCGTCAAGGACGTTCGCGCGAAGACGCTGCCCGAGCTCGACGACGACTTCGCCCAGACCGCGTCCGGCTTCGACACCCTCGACGAACTCAAGACCGACCTGCGCAACTCGCTGCTGCGCCGCAAGGTCGAACAGGCCCAGCACGAGCTGCGTGGACGCATCCTCGAGGCCTACCTCGCCCGCGTCGACGTGCCGCTGCCGCCCTCGATGGTCGAGGCCGACAAGGCGGGGCGCATCCACCAGCTCGAGCACCAGGCCGAACGCTTCGGCATCGAGATCGAGCAACTGTTCTCGATGGAGGGCACCACGCGCGAGGAGTTCGAGGAGACGGCGCAGAAGCAGGCCGAGGAGACCGTCAAGGCCCAGCTCGTCCTCGACGCGCTGGCCGGCACGCTGTCACTCGACCTGCAGCCGGGCGACATCGACGAGGAGATCGTCCGGCACGCCCAGTCCAACGGCGTGTCCCCGCAGGAGATCGCCCAGATCATCCAGCAGCAGGGCACGCTGCCGGCGCTGGTCGGCGACATCCTGCGTCGCAAGACCATCGACACGATCGTGGCCGGCGCCCAGATCGAAGGCGGCCCGTCCGACGAGGTGCTGATCGAACTCGGCCTGATGGACGACCCGGACGCGCCGAGCCCGGACTCACCCGACAGCGTGGATTCACCGGAGAGCGCCGATTCGCCCGACAGCGTCGACAGTCCCGAGAGCACCGACAGCGACGAGGACTGATCGCCGACGATCCCGACGAAGCGGGCGCCCCACGTTGGGCGCCCGCTTCGTCCGCAGGGACCGGGGTCAGCCTCCGGCGCCCCCGTCGCTGTCGTCACCGGGCTCGGGCGCCGGTCCCGGCGGGGCCGGCGGTGGTTCGGGCGGTTGGCTGTCGGGGTCGATCCCGGCGCCCTCGAGCATCAGCTCGGCGATCGCTTCGTCGAAGTCGCCCGTCGGTGCCGCGTAGTTGAACAGCGCGATCCTGCCCTCGCCGTCCTCGGCGAGCACGAGTTCGAGGTCGAACGCGGGCTGCTGATCGATCTGTACGTCCTCGAAGCGCAGCCGGTGGGCCGCCGTCGCGCCCTCGATCTCGACCGCCTCGTCGATGCTCGGGGTGAGATCGGGATCGATCGCCTCGAACTGGCTGCGCTGTACCTCGAGCAGGTCGTCGAAGCTGACCTGCTGGTCCTCGCCGAGCTGGGTGGTGTCGACCGCCTGCGCGGCGAGTTGCTGCATCTGGTCGTCGTCGGCACTCGCCGAGACCAGGCCCTGCAACAACGTCATCTGGTCGACGCTCCAGCCGTCGGGCAGCGGCAGGACGACGCCCTGTCCACGGAACTCGCCGTCGGCGATGAACTCGTCGGGGTCGGGCAGCTCGAGGTCGTCGAGCGTGTCGCCGTCGTTCGGTTCGCCCTCGGTGCCGTCGGCGTCGACGCCGGTGTCGTCGTCCGTCGCGGTCTCGGGAGCGGCTCCGGGGTCACCGTCATCGGTGCCGCCGCAGGCCGCGAGCAGCACCGCGGCGCTCGCCGCGGCGGTCATGTTGCGCAGTCGCACGGGGTCTCCTCGAAGTGGTCAGCCCCCGACGGTAGGGAATCGGGCAGCCACCACGGTCCGCCGCGGGTCCGTTCGGCCGGGGCAGGCCCGGCGGGTGGGCACCTCCGCAGCGAGCATGAGGCGTGGCGACGCAACCGCCCGGCCGCGCACGACCCCACGGGTACAGTCGGCGGCCAGCCGAGTCAACGAAGGAACCGCGGTGGACTTCATCCAGCCGACGCCGTCGCCGACCAACTACCTGGTCCCGACCGTCATCGAGCAGACCAACCGCGGCGAGCGGGCGTTCGACATCTACTCGCGCCTGCTGCAGCAGCGCATCATCTTCCTCGGCACGCCGGTCAACGACGAGATCGCCAACGTGATCATGGCGCAGCTGCTGCACCTCGAGTCCGAGGACCCGGACAAGGACATCGCCCTCTACATCAACTCGCCCGGCGGCTCGATCACGGCGCTGTTCGCCATCTACGACACGATGGAGTACATCAAGCCCGACGTGCAGACCATCTGCATGGGCCAGGCCGCATCGGCTGCCGCGGTCCTGCTGGCGGCGGGCACCCCGGGCAAGCGGTTCGCACTGCCCCACGCGCGCATCCTGCTGCACCAGCCCTCCGGAGGCGCCGAGGGCCAGTCGGTCGACATCGAGATCCAGGCACGCGAGATCCTGCGCATGCGTGACCTGCTCAACGAGATCCTGGCCGAGAAGACCGGGAAGACCGTCGAGCAGATCGACAAGGACACCGACCGCGACTTCATCCTCGACGCCGACCAGGCCAAGGACTACGGCATCGTCGACGAGATCATCGCCAGCCGCAAGGCGCAGGAGCGCGTGGTCCGCTGACCGACAATTGACGCAGCGCCGCTGCGTTCTCCCCAGCCTCACAGCACACGCGGGCGGCGGTCGTTACCATCGCCGACGAGCGACGGTGGAGGGCCGCGATGGCGAAGTTCGGTGAGGGTGACGCCCTCCTGAAGTGCTCGTTCTGCGGCAAGTCGCAGAAGCAGGTCAAAAAGCTCATCGCCGGGCCCAGCGTCTACATCTGCGACGAGTGCATCGACCTCTGCAACGAGATCATCGAAGAGGAACTGGCCGAGCCGGCCGACCTCGCCCTCGACGAGCTGCCCAAGCCCAAGGAGATCTACTCGTTCCTCAACGAGTACGTGGTGGGTCAGGACGCGGCGAAGAAGACCCTCGCCGTCGCCGTCTACAACCACTACAAGCGCATCCAGGTCGGTGCCTCCACGGGCGCCGAGGACGTCGAACTGCAAAAGTCCAACATCTTGCTGCTCGGCCCGACCGGCTCCGGCAAGACCCTGCTCGCGCAGACGCTCGCCAAGCTGCTCAACGTCCCGTTCGCCATCGCCGACGCCACCGCGCTGACCGAGGCGGGCTATGTCGGCGAGGACGTCGAGAACATCCTGCTCAAGCTGATCCAGGCCGCCGACTTCGACGTCAAGAAGGCCGAGACGGGCATCATCTACATCGACGAGGTCGACAAGATCGCCCGCAAGTCGGACAACCCCTCGATCACCCGTGACGTGTCAGGCGAGGGCGTCCAGCAGGCGCTGCTCAAGATCCTCGAGGGCACGGTCGCATCGGTGCCGCCACAGGGCGGGCGCAAGCACCCGCACCAGGAATTCATCCAGATCGACACCGCCAACATCCTGTTCATCTGCGGTGGTGCGTTCGCCGGCCTCGAACAGGTCGTCGAGCAACGCCAGGGTCGGCGCGGCGTCGGTTTCGGGGCCGAGGTGGCCGCTTCGCGCGGCGACGACCTCGCCAAGCTCCTGCGGGCGGTCCTGCCCGAGGACCTGGTCAGGTACGGGCTGATTCCCGAGTTCATCGGCCGACTGCCGATCGTGTCCTCGGTCGAACCGCTCGAACGTGACGCACTGGTCGACATCCTGACCGGCCCGCGCAACGCGCTGACCAAGCAGTACTCGAAGTTCTTCGAGTTCGACGGGGTCGAGCTCGAGTTCGAGCCCGACGCGCTCGAGGCCATCGCCGATCTCGCGATCCTGCGTCAGACGGGCGCCCGCGGCCTGCGCGCCATTCTCGAAGAAGTGCTGCTCAACACCATGTACGAGCTGCCCTCGCGCGAAGACGTCAGCCGCTGCGTGATCACGGTCGACGCGGTGCGCGAGAAGGTCAACCCGACGCTGGTGCCGCACAGCAAGCTGCGCAAGCTCGAGGAACCGCACGAGCGCTCGGCCTAGCCACCGCCGGTAGCGTCGCGGTCATGGAACCCGTGGATCGCGACCAGGTCGAGGCTGCCGCACGGCGTATCGCCGGCGCGGTCCGCCGGACCCCGGTCGTCGAGTTCGAGGCCGACGCGTTCGGTCTCGATGTCCCGGTGCTCGCCAAGCTCGACCTGCTGCAGCCGACCGGATCGTTCAAGGTGCGCGGTGCCACCTCGCTACTGGTCGGCGTGGAGGTACCCGACGCGGGTGTCGTCGCAGCGTCGGGAGGCAACTTCGGTCTGGCCGTCGCCTGGGCGGCCCGCCGGCTCGGCCACCGTGCCGCCATCTTCGTGCCCGACACCTCGCCGCCGGCCAAGCTGCGACCGCTCGACGAACTCGGCGCCGACGTCCGTGTCATCCCCGGGTACTACGCGGACGCGCTGGCCGCCGCGGACGCCCACGTCGAAGCCACCGGGGCGCTGCGGGCACACGCCTACGACCAGGCCGAGGTGGTCGCCGGACAGGGCACCGCCACCGCCGAACTGCTCGCCGACGCCCCCGGCGTGGACACGCTGCTCGTCGCCGTGGGCGGCGGCGGTCTGATCGCCGGCGCGGCCGCGTGGGTCGGCGACGACGTGCGCCTCGTCGGTGTCGAGACCGAGGGTACGCCGGCGATGTCGGCCGCTCGGGCAGCGGGTGGGCCGGTCGATGTCGAGGTGGGCGGGTTGGCGGCCTCGTCGCTCGGTGCCCGGCGGCTGGGCGAGCTCGCCTGGGCCGCGCAGCGCTGGATCGACGACAGCCTGCTGGTCACCGACGCCGAGGTGGCCGACGCCCAACGGCGCCTGTGGCACGCCGCCCGCCTGGTCGCCGAGCCGGGTGGGGCGGCGGCACTGGCGGCGCTCACCTCGGGCCGCTACCGGCCGGCCCCCGGCGAACGGGTCGCGGTGCTGGTCTGTGGCGGCAACGCCGACCCCGCCGGCCTCACCGGCGAGTCCTCAAGCGGCCCCAGATGACGTAGGGGCATTCCCCTCTGGCTTCGGAACCCATGCCGCCGCACGATGGTCCCGACGGGATCTCGAGCGAAAGAAGGCGTGCCATGCGCGACACCACCACCACGTTGCTTCAGGACTGGCACGAGGCCGGGTTGGTCACTGCCGAGCAGGTCGATGCGATCGCGCGCTTCGAACGTGCCCGCACGCCGGGGCCGGCGGCGCGCCGGACCGTCGTCGCGGAGGCGATCGGCTACGTCGGTGCGGCCCTGGCGCTGGGGGCGATCGCCTTGCTGGTCGGCGAGTTCTGGGACCAGTTCACCGTTGCCGCCCGCCTCGCCCTCGTGCTGGTGCTGACGGTCGCACTGTTCGGGTCGGGCACCGCCCTGCGGCATGCCGCCCGGCAACCGCTGCAGCGCCTGGCCAGCGTGCTGTACGCCGGCACGGTCGCCGGCGTGGCGTGGACGACCGGGATCGTGGCCGGGGACGTCATGGCCCTCCGGGACGCCGAGGTCGGCCTCGCGGTGGGCGCGGTGAGTGCCGCCGCTGCGCTCCCGCTCTACCTGCTCCGCCGCCGCGCACTGCCACAACTCGCCCTGCTCGTCGCGGTGCTCGCCACCGCGCTCGCCGCCTTGTCCCTGCCGAACCAGGCGCCCGACACGGAGTGGTACAGCCTGATGGTGGTCGTGATCGGCGTTGCGTGGTTCCTGCTGGGTGCGGGTGGGTGGCTACCGCCGTCCCGGGTCGCCGAGTCCGTCGGCGCCGTGCTGGCCGTGGTCGCCTGCCAGTTCACCGGCGGCGATGGGTCGGGGTTGCTGCTGCTCGGGGTGGCGCTGGCCGTCGGCCTCGTCGTGCTGGCCATCCGTTCGGACGCGCTGCACCTGCTCGCCGTCGGTGCCGTCGGGCTGTTCCTGGTCGTGCCGCGGCTGGTGTTCACCTGGTTCGGTGACGCGATCGGCGCGCCGGCCACGATGCTGGTGATCGGGCTCCTGCTGGTCCTGCTCGCCGTCGGCCTGGGCCGCGCCCGCCGCGAGATCGGCGAAGGCCCGGAACTCCAGCCGCCCGCAGCCCCGACTGGCCGGGAGGTCGCGTGATGACCGAGACCGACGCCCCTGGCTCCCTCGTCGACCGTCGCAGCCGGGGCCTACTCGTGGCCGCCGCCCTCCTGGTGGTCGGCACGGTCGTGCTCGTGGTCGTGTTCGGGGTCCAACGTCCCCCGAGCCTTTCGACCCTTGCCGACGACCCGGCGGACGGCCCCTCGGCGGCCGTGGCCTGGATGGCATGGGAACGCGGCGAGGCCTGTGTCGGGGTCGCCCGGCCGTCCGGCGTGGTCGCCGCCCCATGGTGCTCGCCGGCGGGGGGCGAGGTGGTGCGCTTCAGCGGCGACGAGATCGTCGTGCGCACGTGGGAGGCGGGGGAGCGGCTGCGCACGATCGACCTCGACGACGGGCGCCCCACCGGTTGGCTCCCGGCCGAGGACGACCTCGCCGTCGACCCGGTCCCCGACGCCGTGTGGCCGGAGCGCGACGACAGCAGCCTGACCCTGCGCGAGATCGGCAGCGACGCGGTCCTGTGGCGGGTCGAGGCGCCCGAGCGCTACACGATCGACAGTTCGGCGCACAGCCCCGACGGTGCATGGATCCTGATGGTGGACTCGGCCGGCCGGCTGTTGGTCGTGCCGGCCGACGGGTCGGGACCGCCGCGCGTTTGGGCGGAGGACGTACCGGCGTGGCCCGTGCCGGTCTGGGAGGACGCGACGGCGGGCTGAGCCGGGTTGGTGGTCCTTCCCCCGGGCCCACTTGACCGCCTCCCCCGGGGCCCACCCTTGACCGCCTCCCCCCCGGGGCCCACCCTTGACCGCCGTCGCTAGGCTCGAAAGGACGCGCCCCGCCGGTGCCGTCCGACCTCCCTAGCCTGCCGAAAGCCTGCCGCCGTGACCGAGCTGTCCAAGGCCTACGACCCCGCGGCCGTCGAGTCCGACCTCTACGCCGACTGGGTCGCCGCCGGCCTGTTCCACGCCGACCCCGAAGGCGACGGTGAGCCGTACTCGATCGTGATCCCCCCACCGAACGTCACCGGGTCGTTGCACATCGGGCACGCGCTGGACAACGGCATCCAGGACGTGCTGATCCGTCGGGCCCGGATGCAGGGCAAGAACGCGGTCTGGATCCCGGGCACCGACCATGCCGGCATCGCGACCCAGAACGTGGTCGAGAAGCAGCTCGCGGACGAGGGCACCGACCGGCACGAACTCGGCCGGGCCGCCTTCGTCGAGCGCACCTGGCACTGGCGGGAGGAGTCCGGCGGCACGATCCTGCGGCAGTTGCGTCGGCTCGGCGCGTCGTGCGACTGGGAACGCGAGGCGTTCACGTTCGACGAGACCCGCTCGAACGCGGTCCGCGAGGTCTTCGTCACGCTCTACGAGCAGGGCCTGATCTACCGCGGGAACCGCCTGATCAACTGGTGCCCGCGCTGCCGCACCGCGCTGTCCGACATCGAGGTCGAGCACACCGACACGCAGGGCGAACTGCTCCGCTTCCGATACGAGTTCGCCGACGGCGACGGGTACATCGAGGTGGCCACGACCCGGGCCGAGACGATGCTCGGCGACACCGCGATCGCGGTGCACCCCGACGACGAGCGCTACGCCGACCTCGTCGGGCGCGAGGTCCGCCACCCGTTCCAGGACCGCAC
>JAGXST010000344.1 GCA_018335555.1 Actinomycetota bacterium
TCGCTCATGCCACTGCCTCCTCTTCCAACAGCACGACGATGTCGACGCGCCGGTTGCGTGCCCGGCTGGCCGCATCGGTGTTGGGCACCAGCGGACGGTGTTCGCCGTAGCCGACGGCACCGACCTTCTCCGGCGGTAGTCCGTGCTCTTGCACCATGACTTTCAGGACCGCGACCGCGCGGTCGGTGGACAGGTTCCAGTTGTCGTACGACGCCCGCCGCAGCGGGATGTCGTCGGTGTAGCCCTCGATCATGACGCCGTTCTCGAAGTCGCCCAGGATCTGGGCGACGGCGCCGAGGATCTCCCAGCCCCGCTCCCCGATCTCGGTCGAACCGAGCGCGAACAGCACGTCGTCGGTTGCGATGGAGACGACCAGGCCGCGGTTCTCGCGCCGCTGCTCGACGTAGACGTCGAGGCCCTGTTCCTTCAACGCCTTCTGCAACTGCTCGGAGATGTCCTCGAGTTGCTTCACCCGCTCGGCGTACTCACGCGCCGCTGCGGGGTCGACGTCGATGTCCGCGTCGACGTCGATGTCGACGGCGGCGCGCTGCTGTTCGTCGAGACCGTTGTTGTCCGGCAGCAGGCCGCTGCTCTCGGGCATCATCCCCTCGGCGGAGTTGTTGCCGAACGGGATCGCCAGGCCCTCGACGAAAGCGGCGAACTTCTGGATGTCGACCTCCGACATGGCGTAGAGCAGCACGAAGAAGGCCAACAGCAACGTGATCATGTCGCCGTAGGTCCCCATCCAGCGGTTGGCGTCGCCGTCGCCACCTCCCTTCTGCCTCCGCCGCTCGCGTGCCATGTCAGGCCGCCTCTTCCTGGGCGGGCTTGCCCGCGTTGAGGCGATCGGCGACGCCGATGCGCTCCGACGGAGGCAGGTACGACTCGAGCCGCTCGATCACGCCGCGCGGGCTGGCGCCCCGGCGGATGGTCTGGATCCCGTCGAGGGCTACGTCCATCGCAGCCAGTTCGAGGTCGTTCATGCGCTGCAGGCGTTCGGCCAGCGGGTTGAAGATGAGGTTGGCGAACATGACGCCGTACAGGGTGGTCAGCAACGCCAGCGCCATACCCGCGCCCAGTTGCGACGGGTCGCTCAGGTTGCCGAGCATGTTGATCAGGCCGATCACGGTGCCGACCATGCCGAAGGTCGGCGCGTAGCCGGAGAGCGACTTGAAGAAGCTGATCGCGGTGCCGTGACGCTCGTCGAGCGCGGAGATCTCGATCTCGAGCGTGTCCTTGAGGACCTCCTCGTCGACGCCGTCCACCAGCAGTTGCACGCCGGTGCGCACGAACCGGTCCTCGATGGTCTCGAGCTTGGCCTCGAGCGCGAGCATGCCGTCGCGGCGGGCGACCTCGGCCAGCTGGGCCAGCTGCGTGATCGTCTCCTGGACGTCGAGCGACTGGCCCTTGATGGCCTTGATGGCGGACTTCGGGATCGCCCCGATGTCGCTCTTGCGGTAGGCCATCAGCCCGGCGCCCAACGCACCGAACAGCACGAGCACGGCCGACGACGGGCCGATCAGCGGCGCGAACGAGTTCCCGTCGATGAGGGTCGCGACGATGATGCCGAGCAGGGCGAGAACGGCTCCCCCGAGAAACAACGGATCCACGTCAGCGCTCCTCGTTGCGCACGACCGACAGCGTGGGCCGGTCGATGCGCATGTCGTCGGCGGCGGCGAGCAGGGAGGCGCGGAAGGCCACGATGCGGTCCACGACCACCTGTGGCGTGTCGTCGACGAAGACCCGGCGTCCGTCCACGAGCGTCAGGACCGTGTCGGGCGTCGCCTCGATCGACTCGATCAGGTCGGCGTTGACGAACAGCGGTTCGCCGCGAAGTCGGTGCACGAGAATCAACGCCGCACCTCCATGTGCAAGCCGTCGGGGGCACGTCCGTGGCCCCACAACCAGTCCATCGGCATCCGACCGGCCGGCTGAAGCGTCCGATCGGGCAACCAGGGACCAATTCCCCTAGTCGGTAGGGACCCCCTCCCACGCGACAGCACACGCCGGCCGACCCCGAGGGGCCGGCCGGCGTGCGGAGCGAGCTGTTGGGTGGAGCGCGATCAGCGGCCGAGGTTGACCAGGGCCTGGAGCAGCTCGTCGCTGGCCGAGATGGTGCGGCCGTTGGCCTGGAAACCGCGCTGCGCCAGGATCAGGTTGGTGAACTCCTGGGCGAGGTCGACGTTGGACATCTCGAGCGTGCCCGACTGCAGCCCGCCGAGGCCCTGGTTGTCGCCGGGAGTGCCGTAGACCGCGTTGCCCGCGGCAGGGCCGGCCTCGAACAGGCCGTTGCCGACGCGCACCAGGCCGCCGGGGTTGGCGAAAAGCGCGAGCTGGATCTGGCCCTGCTCGGTCGGTACGCCGGCGACCTTGCCCATGACCGTGCCGTCGGGGCCGACCGAGATGTCGGTCGCGTCGGCCTGGATGCGGATCGGGTTGCCGTCCGTACCGGTGACACGCAGTCCCTGCGCGTTGACGAGGTTGCCGTCGTTGTCGACGCCGAACGAGCCGGCACGGGTGAAGAACTCGTCGCCTGCGGCGTTCTGGACGGTGAAGAACCCGTCGCCCTGGATCGCGACGTCCGTGGCACGGCCGGTGACCTGCGACGCGCCCTGGCTGAACACCAGGTCCGTCGCGGCGACCTGCGAGCCGAGGCCGAGTTGCATCGGGTTGACACCGCCGGCGTTGGCGCCGCCGGCGCCGCCGCCGCGCACGACCTGGGTCAGCGTCTCGGAGAAGGTGGTCCGCACAGCCTTGTAGCCGGCGGTGTTGATGTTCGCGACGTTGTTACCGGTCACGTCCATCATGGTCTGGTGGGAGCGCAGTCCGGAGACCGCGGAGAACATGGAGCGCAGCATCGAAGTTCTTTCTCGCCCGGATGTTCAGGCGTCGGTGGTGGGGGCGGTCGAGGTGGGGGCATCGGCGAGGTCGCCGGGGCCGCGGATCTCGGAGACGTGGTCGAAGGGGACTTCCTGTCCCCCGATGTCCAGGACCGGACCCATTTCGGTGTAGCGAACGGCGTCGACGACGCCTTGCACCTGACTGCCATCCGTGGCGAGTGCGCTGATGTGGTTGCCGACCAGCCCTGCGGCGGCCACGGCGTTCTGCAGACCGAGCTGCTGCCGTTGCAGGGTGGCGAGCTTCTGTACGGCGTCCAACTGGGCCAGCTGTGAGGTCTGCGACATCATCGCGCTGGGGTCGGACGGTGCCATGGGGTTCTGGTACTGCAGCTGGGCGACCATGAGCTTGAGGAAGCCGTCGCTGCCGAGCCCGCCGAGGGCGCTGAGTGCGCCGTCGCCGGTGGGGAGGCCGCCGGTGCCGCCGATCCCCATACCGCTGGTGATGGTCGTCATGGTGGTCTCCTACAGGTGGATGCCGGCGCGGACACCGGCAGTGGTCGGATCGGTGGTGCGGCCGGCGCGGCCGAGGCCACGCTCAGGCCGCGGCGGTGCGAGGTCCGAACGCTGACGATCGGCGTCCTGGTCACGGGCGTCGCCCTTGCCCTCGCCCGCCATCTCGAAGCCCCGCTCGCGCAGTGCCTCGGCGGCCGACCGCAGGAAGTCGCGCCCGGCGTCGCGCTGCTCGCCGAGCAGTTGCATCCGGACCGCACCGTCCTCGACGGCGACGCGTACCCGCAGCTCACCCAGTTCGAGGGTCACCTGCCGTGGTGGCGGTGCTTTCTCGAGCTGCTCGATGGCGTCGAGGACGCGGGCGATGCCTGCGGCCGCCGAGGTCATGGGTCCACGGTCGCGGCCGGCGCTGCCGCTGTCGCGCACCTCACCGGTCGCCTGGACCGCGTCGCCCAGCGTGTCGCCGGCACCGGAGCGTGCCGGGCGGAACTCGGCGTCGTGCCCGCGTCGCGGCGGGTCGACCCGGATCGGCTCGCCGACATCGGCATCCTCGGCGACGTCGGTCACCGGGGCCGCATCCGCGCTGTCGGCGGGGACGCTGGCCGCAGCGGTGCCGCTGCGGGCCGGGGTGGCCGCGCTACGGGTCGGCGCCATCTCGGCGACGACCTCGGTTGCGGCATCGGTTGCGGCATCGGTGACCGCGGTGGACGACCCGGCGGCGCCGGCAGCAGCAGCGGCGGGGACCACGTCGTCTGTCGGTGCGAGCTGTTCGGCGAGGTCGGCGATGGTCTTCATCGTCGCGTCGACCGCGGCAGCGGTGGCAGTGGCGGTGGCTTGGGCGGCCACACCGTCATCCGCTTCGGCAACGGCACCGCCGGCCACTGGCTCGGCCGTCACGTCGGTCGCGTCGTCAGGCGCGGCGGTGGCCGGCTGGGCGAACATAGCGGCCAGGGCCTGCACGGTCGGCCACGGGAAGGCACCCCCGTCACCGTCCACCTGCCCGGCATCGGTCACACCGTCGGCGTCGAGCAGGGTGCACAGCCCGGTGGCCAGGTCGCCGATCGCGTCACCGGCAACCCCGACCTCGCTGCTGAGCAGCGGCGATCCGGGCAGCAGCACGCCGTCACCGTCGTGGCAGGCGACCGAGGTCACGTTACCGACGATGCCGGCCAGCATGGCCAGGAAGTCGCCGCCGGCAGCGGCGTCGGGGACGCCACCGAAAGCGGAGGGTGCGGCCGTCGCGGCCGCGGCGTTGAGGTTGATCATCGAAGTTGCTCCCACGTGTTCATCACGCGCTGCACGTAGTTCTGGGTCTCGGTGATCCGGGGGATCCCGCCGGCCTGTGCGACGCGGCCGGGGCCGGCGTTGTAGGCGGCGAGCGCCAGATCGGCGGACCCGAACCGGTCGAGCTGGGTCTTGAGGAACTTGGCACCGCCACGCAGGTTCTCGAGCGGGTCGGTCGGATCGACGCCCAGTCCTGCTGCGGTCGCGGGCATCAGTTGCGCCAGGCCGATCGCCCCGGCGTGCGAGCGGGCGGTCGGGTTGAAGTTGGACTCGGTCTGGACCAGTGCGGCGAACAGGGCGGGATCGACACCGGCTGCGTTGGCGGCCTGTTCGATCAGACCGGCGACCTTCTGGCCGGCGGGCGGCAGCTTGGCCGCCCAGTCGCCCGTGGCACGGGGCGCGCCGTCGAGTGTCGATGCGGCCGGGGCCGTGGCGCCGGCCGTCGAGGTGCCGGCCGTGGCCGCATTGGCCGAGGCCAGCGACGCCTCGAAGGTCGTCCGCACGGTCGTGCCGCCGCTGGCAGCGCTGGCGGTAGCCGCCGGTACCGGCGCGCTCGGCATCATCGTGGCGATACGACCCTGGATCGCGGCGATGCGGGCCTGGACGTCGCCCATGCCGCCGATGGTCGGCGTCATGCTCGACGACGCCAGGTCTCGAGCGCCACGGCGTCGAGCTGCGAATCGGCGGCCCGGGTGGCCTGGACGGCGACCTCGGCCGCACGTCGCTCGGCGAGCCGTTCGGCGCTGCGCCGGGCGATCGCTGCCTCGACGCGGCGCTGCTCGGCTTCCTCGGCCTCACGGCGGGCGAGACGCTCGCGCTCCCGGGCGCGTTCGACCGCGTCGCTGAGCGCCAGGGTGCCCAGGCGGTGCTGTCGCAGGCCCTCGGTGTTGCGGACCCCGCTCGGGGAGGTGCGCCCGTCGAGTGCCACGACGGCGTCGCCGTGGCATTCGCTGGCGAGGCGCAGGGACAGGTCGGCGGCGACCTGTTCGGCGAGCCGCCGTCGCTCGGTGTCCTCGCGGACCTGCAGAACGACCTTCATTCGATCACGCTTCACGCCGGTGTCTCCTCGGATGCCCGCAGTCGTGCTGCGAGCTCGGCGATCCGCATCCATGCGTCTTCGGAGGTCACCACGTCGTGTGATGCCTGGGTCAGGAAGTCGACGATGTCGTCCATCATCGACAGTGCTGCGTCTGCAACCCGGTCGGAACCGGGGACATAGGCGCCGACCTCGACCAGGTCGCGGACGCGGTCCGCGGCGGCGAGCGAACGCCGCAGCATCAGCGCATCCGCCTGCTGCTCCGCGGTCGTCACCGTGGTGGCGAGCCGGCTCAGGCTGGCGAGCGGGTCGATCGCCGGGAAGCGCCCGGCGGTGGTCAGGGACCGGTCGAGCACGAGGTGGCCGTCGAGGATCGAGCGGGCCGCGTCGGCGATCGGTTCGTCGTGGTCGCCACCTTCGACGAGCACGGTGTAGAACGCGGTGATGGTGCCGTGCTCGCGCGGCCCGGAACGCTCCAGCAGTCGAGGCAGCAGCGCGAACACCGACGGCGGGTAGCCCTTGGTGGTCGGCGGCTCCCCCGCGGCCAGGCCGATCTCGCGCTGGGCGGTGGCCAGGCGGGTCAGCGAGTCGACGGTCAGCAGCACGTCGGTGCCGGCGTCGGCGAACTCCTCGGCGATGCGGGTGGCCAGGAACGCGGCGCGTAGGCGCATCAACGCCGGTTCGTCCGAGGTGGCCACGACGACGACGCTGCGCGCCAGGCCTTCGGGTCCGAGGACGTCCTCGACGAACTCACGGACCTCGCGGCCACGTTCGCCGACCAGCGCGACGACCGACACGGGCGCGGTCGTGCCGCGCACCATCATCGCCAGCAGCGTGGACTTGCCGACGCCGGACCCGGCGAACAGGCCCATGCGTTGGCCCCGGCCGACGGTGCACAACGTGTCGATGAGCTTCACGCCGGTGTCGAGCGGCTCCGCGACGCGCATGCGGGCCAGCGCGTTCGGCGTGTCGGCCTCGACCGAACGCAACGGCGCGTCGATCGGGCCGAAGCCGTCGATCGGACGACCGAGCGCGTCGACGATCCGACCGAGCAGCGCCGGTCCGACCGGGGACGCGAGCGGGCCGGGCCGGGGCCGGACGACGTCGCCGCGGGCGATGCCGTTGGTGTCGCCCAGGAGCAGGGCGCGGGCAGCGTGGTCGTCGACGGAGACGACCTCGCCGACGCGGGTCTCGCCACGGGCATCCAGGTCGACGGCGTCGCCCACCGCCAGGCGCAGACCCCGCAGCTCCACCTCGGTGCCCACGACCCGGGACACCGAGCCGCGGCTGACGGCGCGCAGCAGGGCGCTCATGTTCGATCCTCCGAGACCGCCGGTCTCGCCCTTCGGTTCACTCGACCGCCGCCGCTCATGTTCGATCCCCTGCCGGGCCGGTGTGGCCGGCGTCGTGCAGCGCGATCGCGGCGTCGAGCATGGCGGCGCGGGTCAACGCGGCGCCGCCCCAGGCGCCGCCCAGCACGGCCTCGCCGGGGGCGACGGCCGGGTCGGCCAGAAGCTGCAGACGCCGGTCGTGGGGGGCGCTGCCGATGGCGGCGAGGTCGGCCGGGTTGAGCCGCACCTCGAGCGGGTCGTCGTCGAGCACGGTCGCGGCCTCGTGGACGCGGTCGAGCAGGGCCAGCGCGTCGACGGGCGGGGTCGCACCGAGGACGTCTGCGGCCAAACGTGCAGCCAGGCCGATGTCGGCCTCGCGTGCGGCGGCCCGCTGCGCCAGCAGTTCCCCGAGCACCTCGTCGAGCCTGGCGACGATCTGTGCGGCGGCTGCCGAGGCGGCGATGCGGCCCTCGGCGATGCCCTCGGCGTAACCCCGGGCGTGCGCGGCGTCGGCGGCCTGAGCGACGACCGCGGCGGTCGCGGGGTCGAGGACGGCCTTCGGCGCTGCGAGGGTGCGCACGTGTTCGTCGACCTCGAGGTGGAGGAGCTCAGCCAACGAACTCCTCCTGGCCGCGGCTCATCGTGATGAGGCCTTCCTTCTCGAGCTCGTAGACCATGCGCACGATGTTGGTCTGGGCCGCCTCGACGTCCTTGAGGCGGACCTGACCCATCAGGTCGATCTCCTCGAGCACCGTCGTACGGGCCCGCTCGGAGAGGTTCTTCATCAGCGCTTCGAGCAGGTCGTTGCCGACGCCCTTGAGTGCGGTGGCGAGCATCTGCGGTTCGACCTGGCGCAGCAGTTCCTGCAGGGCGCGGTCCTCGAGCGTGACGAGGTCCTCGAAGACGAACATCAGGGCCCGGACACGCTCGGCCAGGGCCGGGTCGGTCGTCTCGAGCTCGGCCATGATGGCGCGCTCGGTCGCCCGGTCGGACTGGTTGAGCAGGTCGGCCAGTTCCTTGACCCCGTCACGCCGGCCGCTGCGGCGGCGCACCTCGCCGAGGCGCATCTTGAGCGCGTCCTCGATGCGGCGCACCACGTCCTCGTCGGCGCGTTCGAGCGTGGCCAGCCGGGTGGCGACCGCGACCTGGACCTGCGAGTCGAAGCCGCTCATCAGTGCAGCCCCGAGCCGGGCGGGCAGGTGGGCGATCACGACCGCCAGTGTCTGCGGGCTCTCCTCGCGCAGGTGCTGGAGGATCTCGCTGGGCTCGTGCATGCGCAGGAAGTGGAACGGGGTGGCCTGGGTCGTGGCGAGCAGCCGGTCGACGATCTCGTCGGCGTCGTTGCCGAACCGCGAACGCAGCATGTCACGGGCGTGCTGCTCCCCACCGGTGATCAATGCCGTGCGTGCGAGGGCCTCGGCTCGGAACTCGGTCAGGATCGACTCGAGCTGGACCGGGCCGATCTCGCCGAGCTGGGCCACCTCGACGGCGATCTGTTCGACCTCGTCCTCGGTGAGGTGCTGGAGGACCATGGCGGCCCGCTCGGGACCGACCGAGACCAGTACGGCGGCGGCCTTCTGGGCCCGGCCGAGCACCATCGCGGTCGCGGTCATGACGCCCTCCGGTCGGCGAGCCAGCCGCGGAGCAGCGCGGCGATCTCGTCGGGCTGACGCTCGACCAGCTCGGCGACCTCGTCCTGGATGCGAGGTCCGGCGGGGAGCGGCTCGGGCTCGTCGGCGGCCGCCAACGGGGCCGCGGCGCGGACCTGGGCCGGGACGACCTTCTCACCCTTCTTGGCTGCCCCCTTGTCCTTCTTCTTGCGGCTCATCAGGAACAGCATGATCGCGATCAGCACGATCAGTCCGAGCGCGATGTAGCTCTCGAGGTCGCTGAGCAGGCCGACCTCGGGCTCCTCGACCGGGACGACGTCGACGACCGGGGTCGCGACGCGGGTGATCGCGATGGCGTCCTGGCGCAGGGCGATGTCGATGCCGGCGGCGGCGCCGACCAGTTCGCGAAGCTGTGCGTCGGTCACCTCGGCGCCGTTGTCGACCACCAGCGCGACCGAGAGGCTCTGGACGGCGCCGGGAGCCTGGACGGTGCGGGTGGTGGTGCGACCGACGCCGAACTCGGTCGAGGTGTCCTCGCGGGTGTAGGTGCTGTCGCCGTTGCCGACGGGCAGCGGACCGCCATCGACGCCGGTGACGCCGCCGACCGGTGCGCCGGTGCCCTCGAACTCCTCGATGCTGGTCGAGCCGCGCAGCGGGGTGCCCTCGGCGTCGAAGGTCTCGGTCTGGATCTCGGACTCGTCGAAGTTGAGCGCGGCACGCACCGACACCGAGGCCGGGGAGTTGGTGGCGCGCTGGACCAGCGACTGCAGGTCGGTGTTGAGGGCCGACTCGAACTCGCGGGTCAGGCGCTGCCGGCGGTCGCTGACGCCGCCGATGGCGCCGTCACCCGGGGCGTGCAGGACGTTGCCGGCGGTGTCGGCGACGGTGACCTCGCCGGGAGCGAGCCCCTCGACCGCGGACGAGACGAGCAGCGTGATCGCCTCGATCTGGTTGCTGTCCATGGTGCCGGCGGTGCCGAGCAGGACGCTGGCGGTGGCCACCTTGCGCTGCTCGGTGAACAGCGACTCCTCGGGGATGACCAGGCGGACGGTCGCGGTCTCGACGCCGTCCATCGCGGTCAGGGTGCGGGTCAGCTCACCCTCGACGGCGCGCTGCAGGTCGACCCGCTGGCGGAAGTCGGACACGCCGAGCGCCTGGTTGTCGAGCAGTTCGTAGCCGGGGACGGTCGGGGTGCCGCTGACGCCGGCCGAGGCGAGGTCGGCGCGGACGCGGTGCAACTGCTGCTGTGGGACCAGCACGCGCGAGCCGTCGAGCTGGTAGGGCACGCCACGGGTCTCGAGTTCCTCGACGACCTGCGAGAGCTCCTTGTCCTCGAGGCCGGCGAACAGCAGGGCGTAGCTCGGGGTGGTGACCCACATCATGAAGGGGACGGCGGCCATCACCAGCACGGCGACGGCGACCACGATGCCGACCCGCTGCGCGGGAGGCAGCGAGCGCATCAGGCCGTTCAGGCGGTCCTTGAGCTCCACGTGGCGTTCGTTCCTGTGATCGGGGGTTCAGCGAGGTTGCAGGTCGTCCGAGTCGGGATCACACCTGCAGGCGCATGACCTCTTGGTAGGCCTCCATGGCGCGGTCCCGCACCTGGACGAGCATGTCGACGGCGAGACCGGCCTGGCTGGTGGCGGCCATCACCTCGTGGATCCTGGTGTTGCCGCCGGTGGCGATGTCCTCGACCAGCGCGTCGGCCTTGTGCTCGAGCGCCGAGACCTGCTGCAGGCCCTTGCCGAGCGCGTTGTCGAACCC
>JAGXST010000345.1 GCA_018335555.1 Actinomycetota bacterium
CCCGACCACGGGCAACCACCAAGATGTGCAGCACCAGGTGCCAGACAGCACCGTGAGGAGCGAGAACGCGTGAGCAACAAGGTCCGCGTCTACGAACTGGCGAAGGAGACCGGCCTCCACAACAAGGAGGTCCTCCGCCGCCTGACCGACCTCGGCGTCGAAGCGAAGAGCCATTCCTCGTCCATCGCGGACGCGGATGCCGCGAAGTTCCGCGATTCGCTCGGCAAGACCGAGGCTGAGCGCCGCGCCGAGGAAGATGCCAAGCGCCAGCGCGAGCAGGCGGAACTCGAGCGCTACCGCTCGATCCAGGCCACCGCGCCGCCGGAGGGCAAGAAGGCCGCCAAGGTGCTGCCGCCCCACCTGCGCAAGCAGCAGGAGGAGCAGGAGGCCGCCAAGCGCGCCAAGGCCGCCGAGGCTCCGGCCGCCGAGGCTCCGGCCGCCGAGGCTCCGGCCGCCCCCGCCGCCGAGCAGCCCGCCGCGTCCGAGTCGTCGGCGACCGAGACGCCGGCCGCAGAGACTGCGGCGACCGAGGCGCCCGCTGCCGAGCAGCCGGCCGCCCCGACGGGCGACAACGGTGGTGACGGTTCGCGCCGCATGCCCGGTGCGCCGCCGCCGCGGCTCAAGCCGGGCGAAGCGCCGCTGCGGCCGCCCTCACAGCGCGGTCCGACGCCGCCGCCCGGCGTCACCGGTGGTGGCGTGGCGCCGATCCGTCGGCCCGAGGGCAACCTGCCGCAGGAGGGCTCGGGCCGCCGCTCGATCCCGCCGCCGCTGCGCAAGGCCCCGGCACGTCCGCAGCCCCAGCCCGGCGGGCCGGCAGGCCGCGGCGGACCTGGTGGCCCCGGCGGTCCCGGTGGTCCCGGTGGTCCGGGTGCCGGCCGTGGTGCTCCGGGTGCGCTCAACCGTGGCGCCCCGGGTGGTGCCGGTCGTGGTGCGCCCGGTGGCCCTCCGGGTTCGCCCTACCGTCAGCCCGTCGGCCGTGGCGGCCCCGGTGGCGGACCGGGTGGCCCCGGTGGCGGTCGCGGTGCCCCTGGTGGCACCGGTGGCCCCGGGTCGGGCAAGACCCGCCGCAAGAAGAAGGAGAAGCAGAGTCCCGCCGAGCAGGAGCTCGCGCGCGGGCCGCGGCGCCGCGATGTCCCGATCGAGGACATGATCCAGGTGTCGCGCGTCGAGGTGCTCTCGGGCATCACGGTCGGCGAGCTCGCCGACAAGCTCGGCGTGCCCGGTGCCTCGCTGGTCAAGAAGCTGTTCGAGATGGGCGAGATGGCGACGGTGCAGCAGACGCTGCCCGACGACACCGTCGAGATCATCGGTGACGACCTCGGGGTCGAGATCTACTTCTTGTCCGAGGAAGAGCTCGAGTTCGGCGTCGAGACCGCCGACGACCCCGACAAGCTGCAGCCCCGACCCCCCGTCATCACCGTCATGGGTCACGTCGACCATGGCAAGACGCTGCTTCTCGACGCCATCCGCAAGACCGACGTCGTCGGCGGTGAAGCCGGCGGCATCACCCAGCACATCGGTGCCTATCAGATCAACCACGACGGTCGACTGATCACCTTCATCGACACCCCGGGCCACGAGGCGTTCACCGCCATGCGTGCCCGTGGTGCCCAGGTCACCGACGTCACGATCCTGGTCGTGGCGGCCAACGACGGTGTCATGCCCCAGACCCGCGAGGCCATCGCCCACGCGAAGGCCGCCGAGGTCCCGATGGTGGTCGCGATCAACAAGATCGACCTCGAGGGCGCCGACCCCAACCGTGTCAAGACCCAGTTGACCGAGCACGACGTGGTCGCCGAGGACTTCGGTGGCGACGTGCCGATGGTCGAGATCTCGGCCAAGGAACAGCTCAACCTCGAAGAACTGCTCGAGGTCGTACTGCTCCAGGCCGACCTGCTCGAGCTGTCGGCGAACCCGGACAAGGATGCCCGCGGCCGCGTGGTCGAGGCGCACCTGGACAAGGGTCGCGGCCCGGTCGCCACCGTGCTGGTCCAGAACGGCACGCTGCGCCGGGGCGACATCCTGGTGGCCGGTACCGCCGACGGCAAGATCCGCGCCATGTTCGACGAGAACGGCATCAACGTCGACGAGGCGTTGCCGGCCCGCCCGGTGCAGATCATCGGGCTCAACGACGTGCCCGAGGCCGGCGACGAGTTCCGTGTCGTCGACGCGGAGCGCTTCGCCCGTGACGTCGCCGAACGTCGCTCCGCCCGCGAGCGCCGCAAGGAACTCGCCGAGCGGCGGCCCACCACCCTCGAGGAGTTCACCTCGGCGGTGCAGGCCGGCGACAAGGCGACCCTCAACGTCATCATCAAGGCCGACGTCTCGGGTTCGGCCGAGGCGCTCGAGGACGCGCTGCTCAAGCTCGAACTCGACGAGGTCCAGGTCCGCGTCATCCAGAAGGGGGTCGGTGCGATCACCCAGGGTGACGTCCGTCTCGCCGAGGCCTCGGACGCGATCATCGTGGCGTTCAACGTCCGTCCGGGACCCAACGCCCGCGACGAGATCGATCGTTCCGGCGTCGACGTCCGTACCTACCGCATCATCTACGAGGCGATCGAGGACATCGAACGCGCCGTCAAGGGCATGCTCGCACCGGAGTTCCGCGAGCAGGTCATCGGCGAGGCCGAGGTCCGCGAGATCTTCAAGGTGCCGCGCGCCGGGTTCGTGTTCGGCTGCATGGTCACCCGCGGCGAGATCCAACGCGACGCCGGTGTGCGCGTGGTCCGCGAGGGCGTCGTGATCGCCGAGGACACCATGACCTCGCTGCGTCGCTTCAAGGACGACGTCCGCGAGGTCCGCGAGGGCTTCGAGTGCGGTATCGGCCTCGACAAGTTCCAGGACGTCAAGGAAGGCGACGTCTTCGAGGCCTACGTCACCGTCGAGGTCGCCCGCGACTGACCGTGGTCGGTCCGGCCCGCCGCGTGCGGGCCGGACCGTCCGGTGAGCGCATCAACGAGGAGAGGCGCGTGAGTTCCGGGGACGGACGCGTCCACTACGGGGTCGCCCGCGTCGAGATCCACCTGCCCGGCGTCGACAACCTCAAGGGCAAGCGCGCCCTGCTCAACCGGGCGAAGGCCGCGCTGACGAAGGAACTCGGGGTCTCGGTCGCCGAGGTCGGCGAGCAGGACCGCTGGCAGCGCGCCGTCCTCGGTGTCGCGGTCGCCGCGTCCAGCCACACCGGCGTCGACCGGGTCCTCGACCGTGTGACCGCAGTGCTCGAGCGCGACCCACGTATCGTCGTGCTCGGCTCGCAGGACGTCGCCGACACGCTCGACGGTGACGGCCCCGGCCTGCCCCAGCTGTCCTGAACCCGCCTACCAAGGAGTCCGCGATGGTCAAGAAACGCAACCCCCGGGTCGACCGGGCCGTGCGCCAGGCCGTCGCCGACCTCCTCGAGACCGAGATCGCCGACCCCCGTCTGCAGTTGATCACCATCACCGAGGCCGAGGTCACCCAGGACCACGAGGTGGCGACGATCTACTACTCGACCCTCGACCCGTCGTTGGTGTCCGGTGACCCGCGACGGACCGGTGGCGACCGGCTTCCCGAGCCCCACGAGGTCGAGGCCGGGTTCGCCGCCGCCGCCCCCCGCCTACGTGGCCTCGTCGGACGGCGTGCCAAGCTGCGGACCTCGCCGGAGTTGCGCTTCAAGCCCGACCCGGTGGTCGAGCAGGCCAACCGCGTGGAGCAGTTGCTCCGCCGACTCGACGAGGGCGCCCCGCGCGACGTCCAGGGCGACGGCGCCGATGCCGAGGGCGACGCTCGGTGAGCAGGCACCCTGCGCCGGGTTGGTTGCACGACCTCGACCCCGCTGTGCTCGACGAGGCGGTCCGCCGCCTGGCGGCCTGCGCCCACGCGGGCGGCCGCGTCGTGCTCGCCGCCCACGTCGGGCCCGACGGTGATGCCCTCGGCGCGGCCCTGGCCCTGCACGTGGCGTTGTCGGGACTCGGAGCCCGGACGGTGCCGACCGTGGGTGAGGAGCCGTTGAAGGTGCCCGCGTCGCTGGCCGACCTGCCCGGCGTGCGTGACCTCGTCACCCCCTCGTCGCTGCCGGCCGCCGCCGACGTCGACCTCCTCGTCACCCTCGACGCGGCCAGCCCGCAACGGCTGGGTAGTGTCAGCAAACTGCTCGACGAGGGCGTGACGACCATCGTCGTCGACCACCACGCATCGAGCACCGCGTTCGGCGACCTGCGCCTGGTCGCGCCGAACGCCGCCGCGACGGTCCTCATCGTCGATGAACTGCTCCACCGCCTCGAGGTCCTGCTCACGGTCGAGATCGCCACCTGCCTCTACGTCGGCCTGGTGACCGACACCGGCCGGTTCGGGCATGCCTCGACCGACCGTGCCGCGATGGAGTTCGGCGGTCGACTGCTCGACGTCGGCGTCGAGCACGCCGAGTTGACCCGCCGGCTGTACGGCACGTCCTCGCTGGGCGAATTGCGTCTGCTCGGGCGGGCCCTCGACCGCCTGGCGTTCGTGCCGGAGGTGTCGCTCGTGCACACCCACCTGACCGCCGACGAACTGACGGTCACCGGGGCCAGCCTCGAGGCGACCGAGGCCGTCATCGACGTGGTCCGCACGAGCGACGTCGCCGAGGTCGCGCTCGTGTGCAAGCCGGCGCCGGACGGCACGTGGCGGGTTTCTCTGCGCTCGCACGGCCGGGTCGACGTCGGCGCGATCGCTGAACGGCTCGGTGGCGGCGGTCACGCGTTCGCCGCCGGGTTCACCGCGAACGGTGCGGTCGAGGACGTCGTGGCGTCGGTCGTCGACGCCCTCCGGTCAGGGTGGGCGCCGGGAGCGGAGACGGACGCCTGATGGGCCGGAAGCGGCGCAGCACCGACGACACCGACGGCGTCCTGGTCGTGGACAAGCCGGCCGGCCCGACGTCCCATGACATCGTGCAGACCGTGCGGCGCGTGGCCGGACAGAAGCGTGTCGGGCACACCGGGACACTCGACCCGGCGGCGACGGGCGTGCTCGTGGTGTGTCTCGGCCGGGCGACCAGGCTGGTGCAGTACCTGCAGGCGGGCCAGAAGACGTATGCCGCGCAGATGGTGCTCGGCGTGGTCACCTCGTCACAGGACGCCGACGGCGAGGTGCTCGCGCGGAGGTCGGCCGCAGGGTTGGACGAGCAGCGGGTCTGCGAGGTGCTGACCCGGTTCCAGGGCGAGATCGACCAGGTGCCGCCCATGGTCTCGGCCGTGAGGGTCGGCGGCGAGCGACTGCACGAGATCGCCCGCCGCGGCGAGGAGGTCGAACGCGATGCCCGCCGGGTCACCATCCACGACCTGATGCTCGACGCCTACGACGCGAGGACCGACCCGGACCACCCGCGCGTGTCGTTCCTGGTCACCTGCTCGGCCGGCACCTACGTCCGCACCCTCGCGCACGACATCGGCGAGATGCTGGGCGTCGGCGCGAGCCTGACGTCGCTGCGCCGCGTCGCCAACGGACCCTTCGGGGTCGAGGACGCCCACGACCTCGACACCATCCGGGCGGCGGGCGAGTCCGGCGACCTGGCCGGGCTGCTGCTGTCGCCCGAGGCCGCGGTGGCCCGCGCCCTGCCGACCGTCGAGGTCGACGATCCCGACCTCGCCCTCGCGATGGCGCAGGGCAAACCGGCGCTGTCCGCCCAAGGACGCGAGGGCACCTACGCCGTCACGTTCGGCGAGCGGGTGCTGGGCATCTACCGCGACCGTGGTGACCGCGCCCGCTCGGAGCTGGTGTGGACGCGGCCCGAGGAACTGGCACCATCCGCACCCGCAGATCCGCCCGAAGCCGAAGGGACCCGCACGTGAGCGAGGTGTTCCGCGGTGCCGTGGGCGACCTCGACGAACTGACCCCCGTCGACTCGGTGGTCACGATCGGCAACTTCGACGGGGTCCACCGCGGCCACCAGGTCCTGCTGCGCCGCGCCGTGAACACCGCGCACGACCGCGACATGCGCGCGGTCGCCATCACCTTCGACCCGCATCCTGCCGCGGTGCTGCGCCCCGGTAGCGAGCCGCCACGCCTGCAGCCGATCGACGAGCGCGTCGCGGCACTGTTGGCGTTGCACGTCGACCTTGTCCTCGTCCTCGAGTTCAGCCATGAACTGTCGCGGCTGACGCCTGCCGAATTCGTCGAACAGGTGCTGGTCCGTCCGCTCGCCACCCGCCGCCTGATCGTCGGCACCAACTTCCGGTTCGGGCACAAGGCAGCCGGCGACGTCGTGACGCTGGTCGAGGAGGGCGAGCAGCACGGATTCGAGGTCGAGGCCGTCGCCCTGTTCGAACTCGAAGGGCGGCCGCTGTCGTCGACGGCTGTGCGTGCCGCCCTGGCGGAGGGACGGCTCGAGTGGGCGAATGCCGCACTCGGCCGGCCCTACCGCCTGCACGGCGAGGTGGTTGCCGGGGAGGGCCGCGGGCGCACCATCGGGATCCCCACCGCCAACGTCGCCGTCGGCGAGACCCGGGTGGTGCCGGGCAACGGCGTGTACGCGGGGACCGCCTCGGTCGAGGGCGAGGTCTGGCGGGCGGTCACCAACGTGGGGTTGCGGCCGACGTTCGACGGCAAGGTCCGCACCGTCGAGGTGCACCTGCTCGACGCCGACCCGGGCACCGACCTGTACGGACGTGAACTGAGCGTCACCTTCGAGCACCGTCTGCGCGACGAACAGCGCTTCGACGGCATCGACGCCCTGGTGGCACAGATCCACGCCGACGTCGATGCCGCCCGCACCCTCCTCGGCGGACCCCCCGTATGACACCGATCATCGGGGTGGTCGGCGGCGGCCAGTTGGCGCGCATGATGCTGCCCGTGGCCGCGCGTCTGGGCCTGCGGCTGGTGTTCCTCGCCCGCCCGGGTGACGCCGTCGCCGCGGTGTGGCCCGACGTGGTCGAGGGAGAGCCGGACGCCGCCGGCCTGCGGCGCCTCGCCGAGCGGGTGGACGTGATCACGGTCGAGCACGAACTCGTCGACCTGGACACCCTGCGTGCCCTGGCGGGGGAGGGGCTCGCGGTCCGTCCCTCGGCCGACACGCTCGACGTGGCCGTCGACAAGGTTCGCCAGCGCGAGGTGCTGGGTGCGGCCGGAGTCCCGATGGCGCCGTGGACCCTGGCGGGCGACCTCGACGCGATCGGAGCCTTCGGCGCCGAGCATGGCTGGCCACTCGTGCTCAAACGTCCGCGGGGCGGCTACGACGGCCGTGGCGTCTGGATGGTCGACGATGCCGCGGCCGCCCGCGCCGTCGTCGACGAGGTCGACGGTGCGGCCCTGCTCGTCGAGCCGCAGGTGGCGCTGACCGGCGAGTTGGCGGTGCTGGTCGCGCGGCGTCCCGGTGGCGAGACGGTCGTCTACGACCCGGTCGAGACCGTGCAGGTCGACGCCATGTGCCGCGAGGTGCTGCAGCCACCACGCGTGAGCGCCGTCGCCGCCGAGCGGGCGCACGACATCGGCCGGCGCGTCGCCGACGCGATCGATTCGATCGGGATGCTCTCGGTCGAGTTGTTCGTCAGCGGCGACGAAGTGTTGCTCAACGAACTCGCCGCGCGGCCGCACAACGCCGGCCACCTCACCATCGAAGCGGCCGCGACCTCGCAGTTCGAGAACCACCTGCGTGCCGTCGCCGACCTGCCCCTGGGTGCGCCGACCGCCCGCGGTCCGGCCGCCATGGTCAACGTCGTCGGCGGTGACGTCGATCCCTACGAACGGCTCGCCGACGCCCTGGCCGCGGAGCCGGACGTGGCCGTGCACCTGTACGGCAAGGACTATCGTCGGGGCCGCAAGCTCGGGCACGTCACGGCCACCGGTCCCGATCTCGATCGCGCCCGGCACGCGGCCCTGCACGCCGTCGACGTCCTGACCATGCCCGCCTCGTAGCAGGAGCCGTGAGCGGCGGCGGCCGAGCGAATCGAAGGGCGAGGCCACCGGCCTCGGAGGAGAAGTCATGAGTGTCGCCGTCGTCATGGGATCCGCGTCGGACCACCCGGTGATGGCTGACGCGTCCGAGATCGTCCGTCGCTTCGGCGTCGATTGCCACGAGCAGGTCGTGTCGGCGCACCGGATGCCCGACGAGATGCTGGCGTTCGGGCATGCCGCGCTCGACCGCGGCTTCAAGGTGATCATCGCCGGGGCGGGTGGGGCCGCGCATCTGCCCGGCATGCTCGCCAGCGTCACGGACCTGCCGGTGATCGGCGTGCCCGTTCCGCTCAAGCACCTCGACGGCATGGACTCGCTGCTGTCGATCGTGCAGATGCCGCGCGGCATCCCCGTCGCCACCGTCGCCATCGGCAATGCGACCAACGCCGGTCTGCTCGCCCTGCGCATCCTCGCCACGTCCGACCCCGAACTGGCAGCCAGGCTCGCCGACTACCGCGGGCAGATCGCCGCCGAGGCCCGCCAACGCGGCGAAGACCTCTTCGGCGCCTGAGTCGGCCGACGGCGCACGTCGGCGATGGCGACGTGGCACGATCACGGCCTGCGCGCTGGGTCACTTTCCTCGAGCGTCGGGCGAGGCTCGATGATCCCTGGGGCGACACCCTCGGCAGTGATCCCGTGTCTGCCGGTCAACCATGAGTCGCGCGCACGGTTTGCCGCGCGGGTGCGGCAAGTCGTGCCGGGTCCGGGGTAGCGGGCGGCCTCGCGCACGGTTTGCCGCGCGGGTGCGGCAAGTTGTGCCGGCGGGTGTCGTCGGACCGAGCGGGGGACCGGCCGGCGGACGGCCCGCGGCGGGCGTCACCGGGGGTAGGGTCGCGCGTTGTCCTCGCTCGGACGAGGGCGACTGGGAGAGCCTGTGCGACCGGTAGCGGTGACCGATGCGATCTTCCTGCTGGGGGAGAGTCGAGGCAGGCCGCTGCACGTGGGCGGCCTCCAACTGTTCGAGACGCCCGAGGGCGCCGGGCCCGATTTCGTGCGCGAGCAGCACCGTGCCGCCCTCGAGTACGAGCCGGCACCGCTGTTCCGGCAGCGGCCGACCCGCACGCTCGGTGGACTCGGACCGTGGGCGTGGGTCGAGGACGACGACCTCGACATCGAGTATCACGTCCGCCACTCGGCTCTGCCGCGCCCGGGGCAGATCCGCGAGTTGCTGACCGTGGTCTCGCGCCTGCACGGCACCATGCTCGACCGCAATCGGCCGCTGTGGGAGACCCACGTCATCGAAGGCCTCGCCGATGGCCGGTTGGCGGTCTACAACAAGGTGCATCACGCGCTGCTGGACGGCACGGCCGCGATGCGCTGGCTCGACCGCAGCCTGAGCACCGATCCCGACGAGCGCGACATGCCGCCGAGTTGGGCGACCTCGGCGCGCAACGGCAGTGCACGCCAGGCATCGACCGAGTCGCTCGATCAGCCGTCGGGGCTGCTGACCTCGTTCACCGGCGGGGTCCTCGACGAGGTCCTGGTCGCCGGGCGGGCCCTGACGCAGGCCGGTGGCGCGGCCCTGCAGTCGATCGCCAAGGCGCTCGACGACCACACCGCCACGCTGCCGTACCAGGCGCCGCGATCGATGCTCAACCAGCCGATCACCGCGGCGCGGCGGTTCGCCGCCCAGTCGTGGGACATGGACCGGATCAAGCAGGTCAGCGCCGCGACGGGTAGTACGGTCAACGACGTGGTCCTGGCCATGACCTCCGGCGCGCTGCGGCGCTACCTGCTCGACCACGCTGCCCTGCCGGACCGCCCGCTGATCGCCGCGGTGCCGGTGTCGCTGCGCGACGTGTCCGACGAGTCCAGCCGCGGCAACGCGGTCGGCATCGTGTTGTGCAACCTCGGCACCCACCTCGGCGACCCCATGGAACGACTCGAGACGATCCACCGCTCGATGCGCGACTCGAAGACCCGGCTGTCGGGCTTGCACCCGACCGCGGTGCTGCTGTTGAGCGTGCTCAGCTTCGGTCCGGTCGCGCTCGGCCCACTGTTCCGCTTCCGCGCGCTGCGCCGGCCGGCGTTCAACCTCATCGTGTCCAACGTCCCCGGCCCCCACGATCCGAGGTACTTCAACGGAGCGCGCCTCGACGGGCTGTATCCCGCTTCCGTGCCCTACGACGGCCAGGCCCTCAACGTCACCGTCACCAGCCACGCCGGCCAACTCGACTTCGGCCTGACCGGTTGCCGCCGCCGGGTCCCGTCGCTGCAGCGTCTGCTCGACCATCTCGAGGACACGCTCGCGGAACTCGAGCAGGCCTGCGGCGCCGTCTGACCCGGCCTGGCGGGGCGGGGACGGAGTCGGACTGGTGCGGGTAGGAACCGATCGGGCTACACTCCCTGAACGTGGCCCAGGAGGGTCACGTTCACCGTGCCCGCTCGGGTGTCGGGGTTCCCTGATCGACGTGGTCGCGCTTCGTGGCGCGCCCGCCTCGCAGATCCCCCGCGGCAACGTATGCCACCCGGCGACGCAGGGCCCGACCACGACAGGAGTACCCGTTGGCTGCCGTCCTTCCCGACGACAAGTCCGAGATCATCGCCAAGTTCGCCCAGGGCGAAGGCGACACCGGTTCCCCCGAGGTGCAGGTCGCGCTGCTGACCAAGCGCATCAGCCACCTGACCGAGCACCTCAAGGAACACAAGCACGACCACCACTCGCGCCGTGGGTTGCTGATGATGGTCGGTCAACGCCGTCGCCTGCTCAACTACCTGCGCGACAAGGACATCGAGCGCTACCGCGCGCTCATCGCGGAGCTCGAACTGCGCCGCTGAG
>JAGXST010000346.1 GCA_018335555.1 Actinomycetota bacterium
GGCGGGCGAGCCACTCGGTCAGCGTGACCGTGTCGATGGGTTCGCCCGCGGCGAGCAGGTCCCGGATCGCCTCGAAGACGGTCCGGTGCGCGTTGCGGTAGAAGTGCTCGGGTTCGAGCACCTCGACCGCTTCGCTGGCCGCGTTGCGCGACAGCAACGCCGCACCGAGCACCGAGACCTCGGCCTCCAACGAGTGGGGCGGGACACGGTCGTAACCGCGTCCCGCCGACCCGTTGCCGCGGGGTCCGGCCGGTGCCGGTGCGTCGAGTGGTCCGCTCGGGGGCGGGGGGAAGTCACTCATGCGGGTGTGCGTCCGGGGACGGCAGCCACCTCACGTGGGCTCTCCTCCTCACGCCTCCTCGGCGTCCTCACCCTCGTCGTCCGCGGTGACCGTGGCAGCGCCCTCGGTCTCCTCGGTCCCTGCTTCGGCCTGCTCGGCGTCTGCCTGCTCGGCCTCGAGTGCGTCGGCCGCCTCGAGTGCCTGCTCGGTCAGGGCGTCGACGTCAGTGTCGGTGCCGGCTGCGACATCCGCGGCGACCTCCTCGATCGCGTCGGCGTCGATGACCGCACCGTCACGCAGGCTGATGCGACCCTCGGCGTCGACGATCTCGACGGTGACCGTGGCGGTCACCTGCGGGTGGACCCGCACGGGGATCTCGTAGGTGCCGATGGTCTTGAGCGTGCCCTTGAGCTCGATGCGCTTGCGCTCGATCTCGTGACCACGTTCGCGCAGCACACGCTGGACGTCGTTGGCGCTGACCGACCCGTAGAGGTTGCCGCGCTCGTCGACGCGGGCCTCGATACGCAGGGTGCGGGCCTCGAGCGCCTCGCGGGCGGCCGCGGCCGACCCGAGCGTCTTGGACTCCTTGGCCTTGCGCGAACGGGTGAGGGCCTCGGCTTCCTTCATCGCGCCCTTGCTGGCCAGGATGGCCAGCCCGCGCGGCAGCAGGAAGTTGCGGCCGTAGCCGTCGGCGACGTCCACGACGTCGCCCGCGAGCCCGAGGTTGTCGACCTCGTCCTTCAGGATGACCTTCATCGGGCGACTCCTAGCGGCTCGTGTAGGGGATCAGCGCCATCTCGCGGGCGTTCTTGATCGCGCCGGAGAGCTGGGCCTGGTGCTGGGCGCAAACGCCGGAGGTGCGGCGGGCCTTGATCTTGGCGCGCTCGTTCAGGAAGGGCTTGAGCAGCGACAGGTCCTTGTAGTCGACGTACTCGATGCCCTGACTGCACACCGGACAGGGCTTGTCCTTCCGGGGCTTGCGGGCCTTCTTGGGCTTGGGAGGCATTGGCTACTCCTCGACGGCCCGGCGTCGTGCGCTCGGGCGAAGGTCGTGTCGGTTGGGTTTGCGGTGGGGTGGTCTAGAACGGGACGTCGTCGTCGGAGGGCGGCGGCGGCGCGAAGTCGTTGCCGCTGTTGCCGCCGGCACCGCCACCGGACGAGCCGCTGGTCCGCGCCACCTGGGCACGTGCCCAGCGCAGGCTCGGGGCGATCTCGTCGGCCTCGATCTCGGTGACCCAGACGGTCTGTCCCTGGGCGTTGTCGTAGCTGCGGACGCGCACGCGACCGATCACGATGACGCGGTCGCCCTTGTGCAGCGACTCGGCCGCGTTCTCGGCCAGGTCACGCCAGCAGTTGACGTTGAGGAAGGTCGTCTCCTCCTGCTGCTGGCCCGCCCGGTCGGTGAACCGGCGGTTGGAGGCGACCCGCAACGTGGCCACGGCGGCCCCGCCGCCGGTGAAACGCAGTTCGGGGTCGTCGGTCAGGTTGCCGATGAAGGTGATGAAGTTGCTCTCGAACGCCACAATGGGCTCCTCGCGTCGAGCGGCTGATCAGGTCGTAGGTCGCGTGAGCGGACGCGGACCCGGCACGACTCGCGCCCCGCGGACGGGGCGACGTGTCAGGCGCTGCGGACGCGCAGCTCCGGACGCACCGTCTTGAAGCGCACGATGTCGTCGGAGATCTTGAGCAGACGCTCGAGTTCGTCGACCGCCTCGGTGGTCGCCTCGTAGTCGAGGACGCCATAGAAGCCGAAGTCGCGCTTGTTGATCTCGTAGCCGAACTTGCGGCGGCCCCACCAGGCTTCGTCGAGCAGCGTCCCGCCCTGCTGGGCGAGGATTTCCTTGGCACGGTCGAAGGCGGCGACCGCGGCCTCTTCCTCGAGCGTGTCGGTGACGATGATCATGGTCTCGTAGCGGCGCATGCTGCACCTCCCGTGGTCAGTTCTCGTTCGCGCCGGCTGGCGCGGCCGATGCCGCCTGTCGGGCACGTGGTCGTGACCGACGGCGGCGGGTGGCCCCCACGGACGTGATCGGCGTGCGCGCACGCATGGATCACCGGTGGGAGCAGGGGTGCTGCCCGGGAACGGTTGTTGACGTCGTTCCACCGACGCACGCACGAAGCGCACGCCGGACGCAGGCGCTGGCACGGTACCGGACACCCCGTCCGCTCACAACCGGGCACGCTAGGCGGCCGGTGCGACGCGGGTCGGAAAACCTTGCGATCGGCTGTGGAAAGCCCGCTACCCGACCTCGACCCAGTCGAGGGTCCGGCTGACCGCGTCCTTCCAGCGGGCGTGACCGGCCGCACGCTGCTCGTCGTCCCACGTCGGCTCCCACCGGGTGTCCTCGTCCCAGTTCGCGCGCAACTCGTCGGTGTCGCGCCAGAAGCCGACCGCCAGACCGGCGGCGTAGGCCGCGCCCAGTGCGGTCGTCTCGGTCACCGCGGGGCGGCTCACGCGCACCCCGAGGACATCGGCCTGGATCTGCATGCAGAGGTCGTTCGCCGTCACGCCACCGTCCACCTTGAGCACCGCGAGGTCGACGCCCGAGTCGGCCAGCATCGCATCCGCGACGTCCTTCGACTGGTAGCAGATCGCCTCGAGGGTGGCGCGGGCGAGGTGGGCACGGGTGTTGAACCGTGACAGCCCGACGATGGCACCGCGGGCATCCGAGCGCCAGTAGGGCGCGAACAGGCCCGAGAAGGCGGGGACGAACACGACGCCACCGCTGTCCTCCACCTGCCGCGCCAGCACCTCGGACTCGGCGGCGTCGCGGATGATGCCGAGTTGGTCGCGCAGCCACTGCACGGCCGACCCGGTCACCGCGATCGAGCCCTCCAACGCATACACCGGGTCGGCGTCGCCGAGGCGGTAGCAGACCGTGGTGAGCAGGCCGTGATCGGATCGAACCGGTTCGGTGCCGGTGTTGAGCAGCAGGAAGTTTCCGGTGCCATAGGTGTTCTTGGCCTCGCCGGGCGCGAAACAGACCTGCCCGACCATGGCCGCCTGCTGGTCGCCGAGCGCGCCGGTCAGCGCCACTTCGCCCTCGAGTGGTCCGCCGGTCCGCGTGACGCCGTAGCCCGCCGGATCCGAGGACGGCCGGATGTCGGGCAGCATGGCCCGCGGGACGTCGAACACCCCGAGCAGGTCGTCGTCCCAGTCGAGGGTCTCGAGATCCATCAGCATGGTGCGCGACGCGTTGGTGACATCGGTGACGTGGATCCCGCCGTCGGTGCCCCCGGTCAGGTGCCACAGCAGCCAGGTGTCGGTCGTACCGAAGATGGCGTCACCGCGCTCGGCGTCCGCACGAAGTCCGGCGACGTTGTCGAGCAGCCACTGGATCTTGCCGCCGGAGAAGTAGGTCGCCGGTGGCAGACCGGCCCGGCGGCGGATCAGCTCGCCGTGCCCGTCGCGTTCCAGTCGGGCCGCGATGCCGTCCGTGCGCGTGTCCTGCCACACGATGGCGTTGTGGTACGGACGCCCGGTGCGCCGGTTCCACACGACCGTGGTCTCGCGCTGGTTGGTGATGCCGAGCGCCGCGAGGTCACCTGCGGACATGCCCAGACGGTTCATTGCCGTGCGCAGCACCGAGGCGGTGCGCTCCCAGATCTCGACGGGGTTGTGCTCGACCCACCCGGCCCGGGGCAGGATCTGCTCGTGCTCGAGTTGATGCCGGCCCACCTCGTTGCCGTCGTGGTCGAACACCATGAACCGGGTGCTGGTGGTGCCCTGGTCGACCGCACCGACGAACTCGGCCATCTCGCTCCCTCCCCGAACGTCACGCGGGTCACGCGGTACCAGCCTAGGGAGCACGTGGCGTCGCGCGTCAGCCGACGCGCTCGCCCGACCGGTTCTCGCTCGTGGCGAACACCTGCGCGAAGCGTTCGGCGGGCATCGGGCGGCCGAGGGCGAACCCCTGCGCCCACGTGCAGCGACTGCGGCTGACCACCTCGAGTTGGGCGGCGGTCTCGATGCCCTCCGCAACGGTGCGCATGCCGAGGCTCTCGGCCAGGGCGACGATGGCGTCGAAGACCCGCTCGCTCTGCTGACCAGGCTGCAGCCCTGCGATGAAGGAACGGTCGATCTTGAGCACGTTGAAGGGCAGGTCCTGCAGCCGCGCCAGCGAGGAATGGCCCGTACCGAAGTCGTCCATGGCGAGATACACGCCGAGCTCGCGCAACCCCCAGGCCAGGTCGGCCAGATGCTCGGGTGCGCCCTCGAAGGCCTCCTCGGTGATCTCGAGGGTCAGGACTCGCGGGGCGAGGTGGTGGCGGCGCAGGGCGGCTGCGACGTCGTCGACGAACTCCGCTCGGTGCAGTTGCGTTGTGCTCACGTTCACGCCCGCGGCCAGGTGAGCCGCGCCGGGCATGGTGTCGCGCCAGGTCCGCACCTGCCGGCAGGTCTCGTCGAGCACCCAGCGGCCCAGCGCATGGATGGCGCCGCAGCGTTCGGCGACGGGCAGGAACTCGCCCGGTCCGAGCAGCCCCTCGACCGGATGCTGCCAGCGCACCAGCGCCTCGACACCGGCGATCTGCCCGGTCCCGAGCAGCGTGACGGGTTGGTAGTGCAGGGTGAACTCGCCACGCTCGAGGGCGTCCCACACCTCGGCGGCCCGCGCGGACTCGTCACCGACCACGCTGGTGCGGTCGCGGCCGCTCTCCTTCGCCGCGTACAGGGCGGTGTCTGCCCGGCCGAGCACCAGTGACTGGGTGTCACCCGGCCGCCACGCGGCCACGCCGGCGGAGCACCGCACGGGGTCCGGCACGGCCCGCCGCATCGCGTCCAAGAGGCGCCGGGCGGCCGACAACCCGAGGTCGGGCAGCACCACCACGAACTCGTCGCCGCCGAGACGTGCCAGGCCCGCATCCGGGGGCAGCATCTGCTGCCAGGCGGCGACGCTGGCCATCAGGACCACGTCGCCCTCCTCATGGCCGTAGCGGTCGTTGTGCCGCTTGAAGTCGTCGAGGTCGAGCAGCGCCACCGACAGCGGGACCGCCGTCGCATCGGCGCGGGTGGCCGCGTCGGCGAGGACACGCTCGAGCCCGCGGCGGTTGTAGGCGCCGGTCAGCGGGTCGATCTCGGTCCGGGCCCGACCGTGCGCGAGCCGGTGGCTGAACACTGCGATGGCACCGCTGACACCGGCGACCAGGATCACCTCGAACAGCACCGGTTGCCCGTACAGGTTGAGGGCCAGGCTGAGCGCAGCCATCGCAAACATCCCGTGGGCAGCGGCGGCTGCCAGGGAGAAGAAGAAGCCGGCGTAGAGGGCGGCCATGAGCAGTGGTGTCGCCACGGCAAGGCCGGCCGACCCGGGTCCGACGAGCCACACGCACAGACAGATCGAGGCGGTCGCCAGGGCCACGGCCGGGTGATAGCCCCACGTCGGCAGTCGAGCCCAGTTGCGGGCGAGCACGACCCCGCTCAGTACGGCGAGGGCCGAGATCACCGACAGCGGCGCGGTCGGGAGGCCGCGGCCCGTGCCGGCAGGCTGGGCGAGGAGCCCGAGTACCCCACCAAACGCGAGCATCCCGCCCAGCGCGACCACGCGGACACGCTTGCCGTTCGCCGGTGCGGGGTGCAGCAGAAGGTCACCGACACGCCGCACGAGGGCCTGCCGGTTCGGGAATGGGGAGGCGGAAATCAGCGACCTCCGGGGCCGGGACCGGTGGGTGCCCCCGTCGGCCGGCCCGCGCGCCGATCGAGTGGTCGCACGCCCAGGCGGCGACGGCCGCCCGACGCCGCCCCGCAAGATCATTCCAGGCCGTGCTCGATGGCGTAGCGGACCAGTTCCTGGCGCCGGTTGAGCTGCAGCTTGTCCAGGATGTTGCGCACGTGGTTCTCGACCGTCTTCGGCGCGATGTGCAGGCGCTCGCCGACCTCGCGATACGGGTAGCCCCGGGCGACGTGCTGGAGCACCTCGCGTTCCCGCACGGTCAGCGGGTTGGTCCCCGTGGCCTGCTTGGACAACCGACGGAACTCGCCGAGGACGAGCATGGCGAGCGACGGGGAGAACACCGGCTCACCTGCGGCGGCGCGGCGCAGTTCGCCGCGCAACTCCTCGCCCGGCGTCGACTTGACCAGGTAGCCGACGGCACCGGCGGCGACGGCATCGAGCAGGTCGCGCTCCTGTTCGCTGACCGTCAGCATCACGATGCGTGTCCCGCCGGCGCAGGCGCGGACGACCGCCAGCCCGCCGCCACCCGGCATCTGCACGTCGCACACGACCAGGTCCGGCGTCGTCTCACGGATGACCGCGATGGCCTCGTCGGCGTCGGATGCCTCGCCGACCACCTCGAATCCCGCGCCGAGATCGGCCCGGACGCCGTCACGCCACACGGGGTGGTCGTCGGCCAGCACGACCCGGACGGGAGGTCGCCGCACCTTCGCCTGCTGCTCCACCGACCCTCCTGTCCTCAGGGTCGAGAGCCTAGGATGTGCGGCTGTTCGGAGGGACGGCGTCGGTCGCGTCGGGGGAAAGCGGATGCAGCGGATCGCCATCGTCGGCAACAGCGGCAGCGGGAAGTCGACCCTGGCCCGCCGACTCGCCGACGGGCTCGGACTCGAGCACCTCGAGCTCGACGCCGTCTTCCACCAGCCCGGCTGGCAGCCGCTGCCCGAGGACGAGTTCCGCGAACGTGTCGCCGTCGTCGTCGCGCGCGAGAGCTGGGTCTGCGACGGCAACTACGGCGCCGTCCGCGACCTCGTGTGGGCCAGGGCCGACACCATCGTGTGGCTCGACCTGCCCCGCCGGACGGTGACGCCACGCGTGGTGCGCCGCACCATGGGGCGCATGGTCACCCGGCGGGAGCTGTGGAACGGCAACCGCGAGGAGTGGCGCAACCTGCTCACGCTCGACCCGGAGCGCAACATCGTGATGTGGTCGGTGACCCAGCATGCGGCACACCGGGTCAAGTATCGCGAGCGGCTCGTCCACGATCCGCCGGCCGACGTCGAGGTGGTGCACCTGCGCTCCCGCCGCGCGGTCCGTCGCTGGCGCGACGGCGCCCTCAGACCGGCGGGGTGCTGACAGGCGGACCTCGGTGCCACTCCCGACGGCGCTGTCGACCTCAGCGCGAGCGCCATCGTGGACCTACGGCGGTTCGTTACATGTGGGGCACCCGACCGGACTGGGCGCCGAGAGCCCGGTCGAGCCTGGCGTGCTCGGACGAGTGAGACCGTCGCCCAAGACGGTTTGGCTCGACCATGACGACCTCCCTCGACCGAGCATGCCGATGTCGACGCTGCGCCGCAGTGTCGAACCTCCGCGTCACCGGTGCGGCACCTGTCCGACAACGCGTCGCTCCCTCGACATCGCAGCCGCGCGGATACGCCCGGATCTTCTGCTCGGAGCCGGCGATGTACTGGGCGATGGTGTAGGTGGCGTGACGGTCGAGGCTGTGGCGGTTGCGGTCGTAGCGCATGGTGGTCTTTGGGTCCGCGTGCCGTGCGAAGTCCTGGACGTCGCGTAGGTGCGCGCCGGCGTTGAGCGCGGCGGTGATCGCGGCGTGCCGCAGCGTGTGTGGGGTCATCCGCTTGGTGATGCCGGCGCGGGTGGCGAGGGTCGCGACGGCGGCTGCGGCGTTGTTGCGGCTCATCCGGTTGCCCCACAGGTTGAGCAGCAGCGGCCCGTCAGCTCGGTCACCCATGGCCTGTTCGATGGCGGCTCGGGTTCGTGGTGCGAGCGGAACGGTGGCGTCTTTGTCGCCTTTGCCGTGGATGGCGACGGTGTGGTGCCAGCGTTCTTCGACGAGGTCGTCGATGTCGATGCCGCGGACTTCAGAGACGCGCAGCCCGTTGAGGAGGAGCAGGCAGGCCATGGCGTAGACCGATCCGCCGACGGTTTCGGCGGCGTTGAGCCAGTCCGCGAGCTCATGTCGGGTCAGACGGGCGTGTGGGTCGTCGTACGGCGGCGATCGGGGTGGTGTCGAGCAGGCCGGCCTGTACGAGCCAGCGGTAGAACGCGGCGAGCACGAAGATGCCGTGGCAGACGGTGTTGATCGAGCCGACCTGGCGTTCGAACCAACGCAGGTACAGCTCGACGTGGGTGCGCTCGACATGAAGCGGGTCGAGCTGGTGGGCGGCGCACCAGGCGAACCAGCGGTGCAGCTGCTGCAGGTACGACGTGCGAGTGTTGGCGTTTCGGTAGCCGGCAAGGAACGCGCCGGTCAGGCGGTGCAGACGCAGCTCGGTGGACGGGCGAGGATGGTCACGGTGACATCGGTCACGACATCAGCTCCTGGCCGCGGCACGCACGTCACACGGCCCATCGCCAACCCAAGACCTCACAGCCGCGGATCGCGAGCCGAAGATGATTTCCATGTGTCTTCGTGTACACAGTGAGGTACGCTTTCGTCATGCCAAAGACCGTGCCTGTCCGTGAGTTCCGCACCCATCTCGCCGAACTGCTCGACGAGGTGGCCGACCGTCGTGAGCACGTCACCGTCACGCGACGCGGCCGACCCGCAGCCGTCCTGGTCCCGGTCGCCGAGTACGAGGCGCTGGAGGAGACGGCCGAGATCCTCTCGGACGAACCCATGCTCGACGCGATCCGCCGGGGCCTCGCCGATCTGGCGGCCGGCGAGCTCGTCCCGCTCGACGAGATCCGTGCCGAGCACGCCGCCCGCGATCATTCGTAGTGGCGCGGGTCTTCCTCACCCGCACGGCGCGGGAGGCGCTGGCCGCGCTCGACTTCCTGCGCGCCGACGCGGTCCTTGACGCGCTCGGTGAGCTCGAACGCGACCCGAACCTCGGACACGAGCTTCGGGGACGGCTCACGGGTCTTCGGTCCTACCGGGTCGGCGTCTACCGGATCATCTACGAGCTCCGAGACGCCCGCACCGTGCGCGTTGTCGCCATTCGGCACCGCGGCAGCGCCTACGAGACGGACCCCCGGTAGACCCCGGCGACCAGTGTGCAACGCCCGGTCTTCCACCCGGCTGCGGCGGTTGCTGCCACGATCGAGAACGCCTCCCGCCTCGTCGTACACCGGTGTGGTATCGAAGGTGTAGCGCTCGTGCTACGGCCCCGATACGGTGGGACCATGACGAGGACGATCAGCCAGCGCGAGCTTCGCAACGACAGCGGAGCGATCATGCGTGCGCTCGATCGCGGCGAGGTGTTCCTGGTCACCCGCAATGGCATCCCGGTCGGTGAGCTACGTCCCGCCCGGCGACGTTTCGTGAGCCGGGAGCTCCTCCTCGAAGCGTTCGCCAACGCTCCTCGGATCAATGCCGACCGGTTCCGCGACGAGATGGACGCCGTTCTCGACCAGACAGTCGAGCCGCGGGCGTGACCCGCGAGGCACCGACGCCGATCGCGCAGGGGCTGCTCGACACCTCGGTCGTCATCGCGCTCGAGCAAGTGCCGGCCGGCTCCCTGCCCCTCGAGCCGGCGATCGCGGCGGTGTCCCTCGCGGAGCTGGCCGCAGGCCCCCACGCCACCGACGACCCCGAGGAACGGGCACGTCGGCAGGATCGGCTTCAGCGTGTCGAGGCGCTGCTGGACCCGTTGCCGTTCGATGCTGCCGCTGCCCGCGCCTACGGCGTCGTCTACGCCGCCACCCGTGCCCATGCCCGCAAGCCCCGCGGCGCGCGTGCCGTTGATCTGCTCATCGCCGCGACGGCCATGGCAAACGATCTGCCGTTGTTCACCCGCAATCCCGACGACTTCGACCACCTCGAAGCGGTGGGCCTTCAGGTCCACACGGTGTAGCTACCGACGCGACGCCCGCCGTGTCCTGCCGACCGCACTCGTTGCCGCGGCGTAGCCGATGGCGCCAATGACCGCGCCGCAGACGTTGAGCAGAACGTCGTCAACATCACGGCCCGCCCAAGTGGGAGGACGGCCTGACAGAGCTCCACCGAGATCGCCAAGCAAACCGCTGCCCCCGTTGCCGAGCGCACCGAACGCCGCGAACGGCGCCCGGCGGCGAAGAAGAACCCGAAGGGCGGAAACAGCAAAAACGTTTGCCCCAAGGTTTCGGGCTGCGACCGACGACGCTACGGAACTCGTAGCGATCTCCCAGATAGACGAGAACGGCACGAGACTCGTACCACCATGCACGAGCCAGGGTCGCGGCAGCAACGTCATCACCAGAATGGCCGTCACGGACATCGGCAGCCCGAAGCGGATCGTCGCAGCATGCACCGCTGCCCGGGCCGGCAAGCCGCTGGCCATGTCGCGGCGAAGCCGGACCCCGACAACCGCCAAGTGCAGCGAGGACAGCGAAGCTCACGACGAGCAGTTCAACGTCCCCGATCAAGCCCCCGGCAACAGACCGCCTCCCACGCCGGGGCGAACCCATCGGCTCCTTTGTCGGCGATCGCGACGTAGGTCGGCATCTGCGAGGAGTACGACACCCCGATTCTGCCTCGGGATTGAGTCCTGTCCGGAACACGGCAACCGGTGACCAACTCCGAATCTGTGGATCTTTTCGGCCTGTCACCGGTTGCTCAGCGGAATCCGCCGCGCCGTCACGGCGGCGGGCTGAGCGGGACGGTCAGGCGGACCTCGGTGCCACGGCCGACGGCGCTGTCGACCTCGACGCTGCCCCCGACCTCGCCGATCCGCGCCCGGACCGAGCGGGTGAGACCGATCCCTTCGATCGCGGTAGCCGGGTCGAAGCCGACCCCGTCGTCGCGGACCGAGCAGAACACCTCGCCGTCGCCTGGCTCGAGGTAGACCACCACCCGCGACGCGGCGGCGTGCTTGCCGACGTTGTTGAGCGCCTCCCCGACCGCTCCGAGCAGCGCGGACTCGGTGCGTTCCGGCAGAGCGGGCAGGTCGTCGGGCACGAGCACCTCGACCCGCGCGGTGAAGGTCCGCTCGTGACGGTCCGCCATCTCGCGCAGGTTCTCTGCGATCCGGGCTGGGTCCCCTGTCTCGGTCGCGCCGCTCCCTCGTTGCCCCCCAGCCACCGGCCCGAAGAGGAAGCGGCGCAGGTCGCGGTCCTGCTCCTGCGCGAGGTCGACCAGTTGCGGGTCGTCGCTGCGTCGCTGCACCAGCGCAAGGGTCTGCAGCACACCGTCGTGGAGACGACGCCCGACCGCGTCGCGCGCGCGGGCGTCGGCAAGGTCCCGTTCCGCTGCCGCGATCCGCTGTTCACCGCGGCGGATCAGACGCATGGCGTGGCCGCCGGCCCCGCCCGCCAGCGCGTACATGACGGTGGTGGTCACCAGCGACAGCAACTGCACCGGCTCGAGCCCGAGCAGGACCACGTCGGTGGTCGGCTCCGGGGCGTATGCGAACGAGGACACCGCGCGGCCGAGACCGATCACCACGCCGGTCCCGGCGCCGGCGAGTGGTCCGAACGCGATCCCGGAGGCGAGCACGCCCGCGATCGGCCACGCGACCCCGAGCGGCTGCTCGCCGGAGAACACGTGGGGTTGGCGGTACACGAACCCGTCCGCGACCTGCAGTGCCATGGCGACGGCGATCTCGGCGCCCACCGCCGGGGGGCGACACAGCCGGGCATGGTCGCGTCGCAGCAGCGTCGACGTCCAGGCCGTGACGGCGAGGGCGAGGACGACGAGGGTCACGGCGACCCCGGGCCGTTCGAGCGCCCGCCGGGCGAGTACCAGCACGACCGCCATCCAGGCCCACGCGGCCCAGCGGAAGACCGCCAGGCCGCGAAGGACGGTGCGCTCCATGTCAACCTCTGCGCTCGCGTCCGAGCGACACCTAGTGGAACCTGGCGAGGAAGTAGCGCTTCTTGCCGACGCGGACGACGACGGTGCGTTCACTGGCGAGGTGCTCGGGACCGACCTGCAGGGCCGGGTCGTCGATCACCACGTTGTTGACGCGGACACCGCCCTGCTGCACCAGACGCCGGGCCTCGCCGTTGGACTTCGACGCGCCCACCTCCGTCAGCAACTCGAGCACGCCGAGGCCCTCGTCGAGGCGGTGGCGCGTGAGCACGACCGAGGGTGCTTCTTCGAACGCGGCGCTCAGGGTCGCGTCGTCGAGTCCGCCGAAGGGCTGATCGCCGAACAGCACACCGGTGGCGCGCTCGGCCGCCTCGACCCCGGCATCACCGTGGATGACCCGGGTGGCCTCGCGCGCGAGCACCCGGTGTGCCTCACGGGCGGCGGGGTCGGCCGCGTGGCGCCGTTCGAGTTCGGCGATCTCGTCGAGGTCGAGGAACGTGAACAGCTTGAGGAAGCGGATCACGTCCGCGTCCGCGGCGTTGAGCCAGTACTGGTAGTAGGCGTATGGCGAGGTGAGTTCGGGGTCGAGCCACACCGCGTTGCCGGCGGACTTGCCGAACTTGGCGCCGTCGGCGGTCGTCAGCAGCGGCCACGTCAACCCGTAGACCTGCTCGCCGTGGACGCGGCGGGTCAGGTCGATGCCGGCGGTGATGTTGCCCCACTGGTCGGACCCGCCCCCCTGCAACCGGCAGCCGTAGGTCGAGAACAGGTGGGCGTAGTCGTTCGCCTGCAGCAACTGGTAGCTGAACTCGGTGAACGACAGGCCCTGCTCGCGTGACTCGAGGCGCCGCTTGACCGACTCGCGGGCGATCATCGCGTTGACCGAGAAGTGCTTGCCGACGTCGCGGAGGAACTCGAGGAACCCGAGCGGCGCGGTCCAGTCGTGGTTGTCGACCAGGATGCCGCGGCCCTCGGACAGGTCGACGACCTGACCGAGTTGGCGCCGGATCGCGTCGAGATTGGCTTGCAGGACCGTCTCGTCGAGCATCTCACGTTCGGTGTCACGCCCCGACGGATCGCCGATACGGCCGGTCGCCCCACCGGCCAACGCGATCGGGCGGTGGCCGAGGCGCTGCAGCCACGCCATCGCCATCATCCCGACCAGGTTGCCGGCGTGCAGCGAGGAGGCGGTCGGGTCGAAGCCCACGTAGTAGGTGACGGGTCCGGCGTCGAAGAGTTCACGCAGGCCGACCTCGTCGGTGACGTCCTGGACGAAGCCGCGTGCCCGCAGCACGTCGACCGGATTGGCGTTGGCAGTCTGTTCGCTCATGGGGCGAAGCTACCGCCCTCCGAGGCCGTCCTGCCCCTGGCTCCAGTGCTCGAGCGAGTCCCGGACATCGGCGGGCGGCGTCACCGCGGGGATCTCGCGGGCGGGCAACCAGTCGGGCATCCCGTCGGCCCACACGTAGGTGTCGGGCCGGATCGTGCCGTGCATGACGAGGCGGCGCATGGTCTCGAGGTCGAGCGGTCCATGCTGGTCCTGCCCCTGCAGGTGGTACCAGCGGGCGGGATCGTTCACTACGCACCTCGTCGTCCGTGTCGTGCGGACGCTATCCGGTGTGCCGCCCACGCACGACGCCGTGGGGCGGGACCGAATGGTCCCGCCCCACGTTCGTCGTACGGTCGGTCAGGCCACCAGGCGGCGGCGCATCCCGAGCCCGAGCACGCCGGCCGCGAGGAACACGCCCAGCATCAGCGCGGCCCGCACGGCGGCCGAGGCCCCGGCGTCGTCGGTGCTACCGACGCCGGCGATCTCGAACTTGTAGACCGCGCTGGCATCCGCGCCCTCGACCGTGCCGTAGGCGAGGCCTTCGCCGGCACGACCGCGAGCGTCGATCGCCTTGATGGTGTTGTAGAGCAGCGACGAGCCGGCCGAGGCGTCGCTGACGCCCTCGATCAGCTTCTGCATGCCCGCCTCGGACAACCGTACGGTGCCGTCGGCGATCTGCTTCCCGCCGTCCTGCGCGGCCAGCAGACCGTCGGCCAACTGACCCGCGCCGTCCCCGGCGCCGCCGAGACCGTCGGCGAGCTGGTTCGCGCCGTCGTCGATCTGGCCCAGGCCCTCGGCGAGACGGTTGGCACCGTCGACGGCCTGACCGGCACCGTCGGCGAGCTGGTTGGCGCCGTCGGCGAGCTGGGGCAGACCATCGGCGAGCTGCTTGCTGCCAGCGACCAGCGGCGTGAGCGCGTCGGCCTGGAACTGCTTGAGGCCGGCGTTGAGCGCCGCCGAACCGGCGGACAGGTCCTGGACACCCTTGAGCAGCGGCCCCGGTGCATCCGCGGTACCGAAGTTGGCCGCGTAGGCCTCGAGCAACGGCACCAACCCTGTCAGGGCCGTGGCGCCGGCGACCAACTGGTCGACCTGTGCCTTCGCCGTGTCGAGGTTCGACGCGGCGCCGCCCACGATCTGCTGCGCACCGCCGACCGCCTGACAGGCGGGCGCGAGCGCGGGGTTGGCACCACATGCAGCGGTCAGGCCCGGCAGCGCCTGCTGGAGCAGCGCGTTCGCGACCTGCAAGGAACCCAGCAGACCGCACTGGCCGGCCTGCACCGCCGCGAGGTCACACGCTCCGGCGCCGGCGTAGATGCTGCCCGACAGGGCCGTGGCCCCCGCGGCCAGCTGCGGCAGGCCGGCGATCGCCGCCGGCGCGCCCTGCGCCGTGCCGGCCCCGAGCTGGGCCATCCCGGCCTCGATGGCAGCCAGGCCACCCTCGATCTGGGCCGCGCCCGGCAGGATCTTGGCCGAGAACGCGGCGTTCGCATCCGACGCGCCGGCTGCGAGGCGCGCACCGCCTGCCTTGGCCGTGTCGGCTCCGGCGGCGAGCTGGCCGGCCCCGGCGCCGATCCTGTTGACGCCGTTGGCGAGTTCGCGGCTGCCGTCACGGGCCTGGCCGGTGCCGTCCGCGAGCTGGCGTGCGCCCGGGATGGCGGTCTCGTTGAGGCCGCTGGCGAGCTGGGTCGCGCCATCGGCGAGCTGTCCGAGGCCATCGAGCAGCTTCGCGGCCCCGTCGGCCAGCAACTGCACGTTGCCGTCGATCAGCACGCTGTTGACCGTCAGGTTGCGGGTCGACTCGACCGCACCCTTGTAGGACGCGGCGGTGGAGGCGAGCGAGCCGAACGAGCGGGAGTCGACGGGCAGGATCTGCGCGACGGCTTCCGGCACGACGGCGTCGCTGACGTGGGCGGTGTAGCTCACGCTCTGCTCCTCCGAACCGAGCGGCGCGAACAACAGCAGCGACCACTGCACGACGGTCGAGCCGCGTCCGTCGCCCGCAACCGACGCCCCCGGTGCGTCGATCTCGACGAAGCGGGCGTCGAGGGTCGTCGACAACGATCCGACCATCGGGACGGCCACGTCGACGGTCTCGAACCGCTCGCGCTGGCGGCCGTCGAAGTAGCGGACCTCGGTGGGCGTCGCGGTGAGGTTGCGCACCGTGTAGGTGACGGTGACCTCGCCGGTACGGCCGACGAGCTGCTTCGGCGTGACGAGTTCGCCATCGAGGGCGTAGCTGATCTCGAGGCTGACGGGCAGGTCGGCGGTGTTGTCGGCGACGGTGCGCTCGGAGGCGCCGTCACGGGTGGCCGCGAGGCGGTAGACGACCTCGTCGCCCGAGACCGACGGCTTGCCGAAGCCGTCGAGGTTGCGCAGACCGCGGGTCGCCTGTGCCGGCAGTGCCACCTCGATGTCACCGTCGCCGGCGACGGTGAGTTGGGTGAACACCCGCGAGGAACGGACGTCGCCGGTGGGGGACACCTCGGTCAGCACCGACTGGCGGTGGGTGACCTCGGCGGCGCGACCACCCTGGGCGAACGCCGGCAGGCTGGTCGGGATCGCGGCGAGGGCCGCGACCAGGCCGAGCGTGACGGTTCGACGGAATGCGCGCATCAGACGGCCTTCGGTTCGGCGAGTTCGTCGGCGGGCACGGTGGCGCCCCTCGTGGTCAGCAGGTCGACCAGCGTGGCCGCCGCGGCACCCAGCGCAGCGGCGAGCAGCACCGTCACCAGCGCGACCGGCGCCTCGGCGAGGAAGGCGGTCGGGCGCGCAGCGAACGCCGGCTCGTAGTAGGCGGCTAAGACGGCGTAGCCGACCAACCCGGCCCACAGCGGCACCCGTTCGCCCGTCACGGCGGCGATCGCGGTCAGCACGAGCACGCCGACCACGACGACCACGGCCTCGGCCGCAGGCACGGCAGGGAGCATCCCGGCCGAGACGGCCATCGCGACGAACGACGCCACGGCGCCGACGACGAATGCCGCGACGCGGCCGACGGTCAGCCGGCCCCCGGCGATGCCGACGGCGGCGGCCAGCAGCACGGGCCACAGGGTGGTGATGCCGAGCGCGCTGCCTGTGACGGCCAGGACGGCCGCCAACAGCGCGATCACGGCACCGCTGAGTACGGTGCGTGTCACTCGCGTTCTCCCGAACACATGGCCCGCCCGCGGTCGCACGACCACGAACGGGCGCCCCAATCGACACACCCGGTGTGTCGCAGCGCCGAAAACCGACGTTGTCCGAATGATCCGTGTACGTAGGGACTAGACGCCATGGTGCATGATGACCATCTTTCGCGTCCGAACGGTTGATCGGGAACTGGCGGCGGTTGCACCCGTACGGGCCCGACGACGGCGCGGTCGCGACCGCGGAAGCCCCGAGAGGAACGAAATCGATGGAAACGTGCCGTTGCGAGGTGCTCAACGTGCTCAGCGGACCGGTCGCACAGGACTACCTCACCGGCCACTTGGCGGCGGAGCGCACCGACGGGCTGGGCCGCCAGGTCCACACGTGTCCGTACACCGAGGTCGAGTGGGTCGCCGACCGCAGCCCCGAGGGGTATGCCGACGAGGTACTGGTGTTGCGGCGCGTGCCGCGCTGACCACGACGACGTGAGGTCGCCCCGATGCCCTTCTTGAACCCCAAGCAGAACGACGACGACGGGGGCGCCCTGCCCGGAGCGCCGGGCCTGAGCCTGGACCTCGACATCCGCACGTGCCCCCAGTGCCGCCTCGAGACCCCGCCGTGGCAGGCCACGTGTCCCGACTGCGGGGTGCCGACCGTGCCGGCCGCCGAGATCCCGCCGGCGCAGTTCGACCTGCCCGAGATGGGGGCCGACGAGGAGGAGTAGGGCGTCAGGCCAACTGCAGCCGGATGCGTCGGAACCCCTTGCCCTTCGACTCGACCTTGACGACCTTCACGCGACCGACCTCGGTGGTGTCGGCGACGTGGGTACCGCCATCGGCCTGTCGGTCGAGGCCGACGATGTCGACCACCCGAACCTCGCGCAGGGTCGGCGGCAGGAGGCTGACCTTGGTCCGGATGAGTGAGGGGTCCTCGTCGGCCTCCTCGCGCGGCAGGAACGACACCTCGACCGGCCGGGCCGCGGCCAACTGCGCGTTGAGTTCCGCCTCGAGCGAGTCACGGTCCTCGGGGTCCCAGTCGGGCAATTCGAAGTCGAGGCGGCCCTCGCCCGGCTCCATGTTCCCACCGGTGACCGGGCTACCGAACCGGTTCCAGACCACGCCGCACAGCGCATGCATCGCGGTGTGCGTGCGCATCAGCCGGTAGCGCCGGTCCCAGTCGACGACCGCTTCGACCGCCTGGCCCGCACCAGGCAGCGACGCGCCATCGCCCAGCCAGTGCCAGACACCGCGGTCGTCAGCGGTGATCCGCACGACCTCGAGACGGTCGTCGCCGATCTGCAGGGTGCCGACGTCGTGTGGCTGCCCCCCGCCGCCCGGGTAGAACACGGTGCGGTCGAGCAGCACGCGACGGTCGTCGCGGTCGATGTCGACGATGCTGGCGTCGACCTGCCGCTCGTACTGGCGGGGG
>JAGXST010000347.1 GCA_018335555.1 Actinomycetota bacterium
GTCAACGTGCCGGTCTTGTCGAAGCAGACCACGTCGACACGTGCGAGGGTCTCGACGGCCGGGAGTTCCTGGACCAGCACGTTGCGACGTCCGAGCCGGATCACCGACGCGGCGAAGGCCAGGCTCGTCAGCAGCACCAGGCCCTCCGGGATGATCGCGACGGTGCCGGCGACCGACCCGGCCAGGGCCTCCTTCACGCCCTGCGTGCGCAGTTGGCTCACCACGAGCAGGACGACGACCGGCACCAGCAGCCAGGTGACGACCACGAGTACCCGGTCGATCCCGGCCCGGAGCTCGGAGCGGGCGAGCTCGAAGTGGCGGGCCTCCTCGGTGAGTCGACCGGCGAACGAGTCGGTGCCGAGCCTGGTCGCACGCACACGTCCGGTCCCGGCGGCGACGAAGCTGCCCGAGAGCACCGGGTCGCCGGGACGCTTGAGGACCGGGTCCGACTCCCCGGTGACCAACGCCTCGTTGAGTTCGAGACCATGCGCGTCGAGCGTGACGGCATCGACCACCATCTGTTCGCCCGCGCCGATCTCGAGCACGTCGTCGCGCACCACGTCCTCGACGTCGATCTCCTGGACCAGCCCGTCACGTCGGACCCGGACACGCGGCGCACCGATGACGCTCAAGCGGTCCAGCGTGCGTTTGGCCCGGAGCTCCTGGGCGATGCCGATGAGCGTGTTCGCGATGGCGACCAGCCCGAACAGCGCGTCCTGGATCGGCGCGACCACCAGGATCACGGCGAGCAGCGCACCGATGAGGTAGTTGAACCGGGTCAGGACGTTGGCCCGCACGATCTCGCCGAAGGTGCGGCTCGGCCGCGCGAGGCCGGCGTTGGTCAGGCCGGCCGTCACGCGGTCGCGGACCTCGGCCGAGGAGAGTCCGACCGACGTCGTCCGCGTCATCCCCGGCGGGTCGAGCGGGCGGGCGCCGCGCCGGTCCACGTCACTGTCCGTCATCGTCGTTGCGAGCCTAGGGACCCCACCGCCCGCCCGCCGTGGTTCCGACCTTTCGACCAACCGGCCATGCGCGATTGCGCACCGCAGTTAACAGATGCGTAACGTCGGGGACACGACGGTGACGCAGCGGATTCGTAGCGTCCCACCCCGGCAGGACAACCCGCCGCCCTGGCGCATGACGCAATCTCGAGAATCTCAAGGAGCGAGAAGTTGGGTAGCTCACCGCAGAACGCAGAAGACGTCCTCGGCCTGATCGAGAGCGAGGGATACGAGTTCGTCGACCTGCGCTTCGTCGACCTTCCGGGCGTGACGCAGCACACGACGTTCCCCGTGACCAACATCGACGCGGACACGTTCAGCAACGGCATCTACTTCGACGGCTCGTCCGTCCGTGGGTTCCAGGGCATCCAGGAATCGGACATGCTCCTGGTCCCGGACCCGACCACGGCGTTCGAGGACTCGTTCCGCGCCCGCAAGACGCTGGTCATGTACTGCCACATCCATGATCCGATCACCGGGGAGGCCTACTCGCGCGACCCGCGCAACATCGCGCGCAAGGCCGAGGCCTACCTGGCGTCGACCGGCATCGCCGACACGGCGTTCATGGGCCCCGAGGCCGAGTTCTTCATCTTCGACTCGGTCCGCTTCGACTCGCAGGGCAACGGCTCGTTCTACGAGGTCGACTCGATCGAGGGGGCCTGGAACACCGGCCGTGACGAGGAGGGCGGCAACAAGGGCTACAAGCCGCGCACCAAGGGCGGCTACTTCCCCGTCCCGCCGATGGACCACTTCACCGACCTTCGCTCGGAGATGGTCCACAACCTCGAGGCGTTCGGGATCCAGACCCAACTGCATCACCACGAGGTCGGTTCGGGCGGCCAGGGCGAGATCGGCATCCAGTTCGACACGTTGGCCAAGATCGCCGACAAGTTGATGACGTTCAAGTACGTGGTCAAGAACACCGCCCACGCCGCGGGCCACTCGGTCACGTTCATGCCCAAGCCGATCTTCGGCGACAACGGCTCGGGCATGCACACCCACCAGTCGTTGTGGAAGGACGGCGAGCCGCTGTTCTTCGACGAGTCCGGCTACGGCCAGCTCTCGGACACGGCGCGTTGGTACATCGGTGGCCTGCTCGACCATGCACATTCGGTGCTGGCCTTCACCAACCCGACGACGAACTCGTTCCGGCGCCTGGTGCCCGGCTACGAGGCCCCTGTCAACCTGGTGTACTCGGCCCGCAACCGCTCGGCCGCGGTCCGTATCCCGGTGTCGGGTGACAGCCCCAAGGCCAAGCGGATCGAGTTCCGCGTGCCCGACCCGTCCTGCAACCCCTACCTGGCGTTCGCGGCCCAGCTGATGGCCGGGCTCGACGGCATCCGCAACAAGATCGAGCCGCCGGACCCGGTCGACAAGGACATCTACGACCTGCCGCCCGAGGAGCTGCGCAACCTGCCGTCGGTCCCCCGTTCGCTCGAGGAGGCGCTGGCCGGGCTCGAGAACGACCACGAGTTCCTGCTCGAGGGCGGCGTGTTCACCGAGGACCTGATCGAGACCTGGATCGAGTACAAGATGGACGCCGAGGTGGCCGCGATCGCCCTGCGTCCCCACCCCCACGAGTTCGAGCTGTACTACGACATTTAAGAGCGCTCGCGTCCGAGCGACATCTGAGCAGGGCAGCGGGAGAGGGGCGGCCCGAACGGGTCGCCCCTCGTCGCGTGTCAGGCGGCGGGGGTTGGCTGGCGGCCTGTGACCTCCGCGGCGAGGTCCTGCGCCCACTTGCGGGCGCGCTCCACCTCGCCGGGCAGCAACGGGCCCGACATGCCCTCGACCAGGAACGACTCGGGAGGCACCTGCAGCCGCAGTCCGAGGTTGCGCAGCCGGCGGGAGGCCTTGCTCGCAGCGGAGCCGGGCAGGTGGGGCTTGGCCACCTTGGTGTCGAACGCAGCGGCGGGCAACTGCACGTCACCCGAGACCGCGGCCAGCCACTCGCGGATGCCGCGGCGGTGCTGCATCCCCGCGGGGGCACCCTGTTCCTCGGCGGACTTGCGCGTCGACGCCCGGCTCATCCCGAACGCGTGGGTCGGGCCACCGACCACGACCAGATCCCATCCCACCGCGAGGTCGGTCGGCGCCTCGTGCGCGACGACCAGCCGCACCTCGAACGTGTCGAGCAACCCGTCGGCGATCGCCAGGGCGATCTTCTCGGTGTTGCCGAACATGGACTCGTGCACCACCAGGGCGCGCATGACGACCTCCTCGACGCAAGTGGTCGGCGCCCGTGCGAGCGGGCGCCGCGTACCGCGATTCTGCGCCGCCGCGGTTCCCGGCACCCGGGCCACAGGTCCCGAATTCGTGGCGGCGTGCGGCGCGCGCTGGCGGCTCTGCCGCGTGCGCGACGTCTGTTCGTCGCAGCGACGTCGTGCCATGCTGGCCGGAGCGCACGGGGAGGTGCCGGATGGACACGATCACCGATCTGCACGCGTTGGTCCCGGCGAACCGACGGACCGACTGCGAAACCGCGCTGCGTCGCGGGCTGCCTGCGGACGAGATCAAGGTGCGACCTGCCCCACCCGGTGCGTACGTCCTGCGTGATGACCGCCTCTACGACGACGCGAGCGCCGCCAGGCGCGGCGCCGGCGTCGGCGCGCTCGTCGGCGCCGCCCTCGCCGTCGGGGCCTGGGTCGCCGGGCTGCTGACGGCGGGCCCCTGGTTGATGTACGTCCTGGCCGCGGCCGCGTTCGGCGGCGGCGTCGGCGCCGTCATCGGGATGCAGATGCACGAGGTGCTCGACGACGATCCCGTCGGGCACATCGAGATCGACGACGGCGAGTGGTTCCTGGTCACGGTCCACTCCGGGCACTGGGCGGCACGTGCCCACCGCCTGCTCGCCTGCCGCGAAGCACGGCTGGTCGAGCAGGACCAGCCGCTGTCGAGCGGCCGCTGATCCGAACGCTCAGCGACGCACGGCGGGCGCGGCGGCGAACGCGATCGGGTCGGCGCCGACCGCCACGGCATCGGCCATGCGCTGCACGGCATCGGCACTGACGTGGCGGACGTGCGGCGCGGTGGCCTCCCGGCGGCGGATCACGCGTGGGTCGACATGACCGAGCCGCACGACGATGCCGCGTGGCACGCCGGTCTCCTGCACACGCAGGAACCCGTGGGTCAGGGCGCGTTCGGGGTCGGTCCGGACATCGACGACGGCGATCGCGACCTCGTCGCTGACGACCACGTCGCCGCGGACGTCGGCCGGCCGTCCCGCCGCTTCGAGGATCGCCCGCACCACGTCGACCACGCGGTCCGGACGCTCGATCCGTCGTCGGACGTCCGGCGACAGGTCCAGTCGGTCGGCGAACGGACGCGCAGCAACCGTGACGTCGTCCGACATCCCCGACGGCGTCATCGGACCGTGAGGTCGCGGCCGGGGGACGACGGAGGGTGCGCGGCTGCGTCGTACGTGCGGTTCGTGCAGTTCCGCCGGCAGCGCGACTTCGGGCAGCGGTGTGGCGCGTTCCTCGGCGCCCAGCACGCGCCCGTCGGCATCGACCACCTCGACTCGGTCGACGGTGGTGTCCGAGCGCAGTGCCCGCAGCGCCGTCTCGTGCACCAGGCGTTGCAGTGCCGGGTCGTCCGGGTCGCTCGCAACGAGGTCGAGCACGACCCGGGTCCCCGTGGTCGTGGTGTCCTGGTCCCAGGCCTCGGTCACCGCCCGCACGGGCGAGGGTCGCCGCCAGATCCACACGACCAGCGCGACGACGGCTGCCACGAGCAGCCCGACGAGGAGCACGTCCAGGATGTCCATGCCACGATCATCCGCGAGCGTGGCCGACCTGTCCAGGGTAAGAGGGCCCGTGCGTGCGCCGAGGCGCCCTCAGCCGGCCGACGCGTCCCGGGTCGCCCAGCGCAGCGTCCCGAGCCCGACGCCGAGGCCGAGGGCCGCCAGGCCGGGCCACAGTCCGTCGACCGTCCATCCCAGCGCGGCGTCGAGCGAGAACGCGCCCGGCCCCGCCGTCGCCAGGCCGAGCGCGACTGCGATCAGGTAGTAGTTGAGTTCCCAGCCGCCCCCGGCAGACCAGAAGCCCTTCGTGGTGGCGTTCTGGTAGGCGGCGACGGTCATGACGCCGATCACACCGGCCGCGGCCAGCGGTGTCAGGAGCCCGGCCGCCAGGCCGAGCCCGCCCGCGATCTCGGTCGCGCCGGCCATGACCGCGGCGGTGCGCCCGTCCCCGAAGCCGAGGCTCTTGAACCAGCCGGCCGTGGCGGTCAGCCCACCGCCGCCGAACCAGCCGAACAGTTTCTGGAATCCGTGGCCGGCGAACACCACACCGACCAGCACCCGGATGATCAACAGCCCCACGTCGACCGCGGCCGCGGTCGGGGCGACCTCGGTCATCGCAGGAACCCGACCAGCCAGCCCGTCAGCAGCACCACGACCAGCACGATCGCGATCGCGGCCACCGGCCCGCCCTTGGCGATCCGGTTCATGAAGCCGTCGGCCTGTTCGACGTCACGCTCGGCATTGGGGTCGGTCATGATGCGATCTCCTCGCGGGACGGGACCAGGGCGGCGACGCTGACCTCGTCGACGACGCGGTGGGCCTCGACGAGGCTGGCGCGGTCGATGCCGGGGCGTACGACCGCCACGGTGAACATGCCCGCCGCCCGTCCTGCGGCGACGCCGACGCCGGTGTCCTCGACGGCCGTGCAGTCTTCGGCGGGGACGCCGAGTCCGCGCGCAGCGACCACGTATGGCGTGGGGTCGGGCTTGTGCAGCGCCACGTCGTCGGCGCCGACGATGACGCTGACCAGGTCGGTCAGGTCACCGCGTTGGAGCACCTTCACGACGTGCTCGTGGCGGGACGAGGACGCCATCGCCAACGGAACGCCGGCGGCGGCCAACTCGCGCATGGTGGCGACCGTGTCGGGGTGGAGTTCGAGGTCGTCGTCGAACAGCCGTTGGAAGCGGCTGCGCAGCCGGCCGAGGAACTGTTCGCGGTCGCCGAGGTCGGCACGCGCACTCATGTAGTCCCAGCACCACGGGAACGGGCGACCGATCATCGACGCGAAGTCCTCGGGCCCGGCTTCGTAGCCGTGCTCACGAAGGGTCACCTGCCAGGCCGCGTCAGCGAGCCGTTCGGTGTCGGCGAGGGTGCCGTCGCAGTCGAACACGACGGCCGTCGGAAGTGTCGGAGAGGTCATGCCGACGAGTCTACGAGGCCCACCGGGCCGGGGCCGTCGGCCGGTCACCAGCGTCGGGCCGTCAGCTCACGCACCGCCGCGTACCGCTCGCGGACCACCGTGCCATCGGCGTCGACCCCGTGGCGAACCGGCTCCTCGCCCGTCCTGCTCCAGTCCGGCGGGGTCTCGGCGCCCGACAAGGCCCAGGCGGCCTGGCGCGCGGCACCGACGGCGACGTACTCGCCGGGCAGGGGCACCTCGATGTCGACACCCAGGATGTCCGGGGCGATGCGCTGGACCGCCTGGGAGCGGGCACCGCCGCCGATCAGGTGGACTCGTGCCACCTCGACGTCGTGGCGTCGCAGTTCGTCGAGGCCGTCCGCGAGCCCGCACAGCATGCCCTCGACTGCGGCGCGGGCGAGGTTGGCCGGCGTGAGGTTGTCGGGACGCAGTCCGTGCAGGGCGCCCATGTCGTCCGGTCGGTTGGGGGTGCGCTCGCCCTCGAGGTAGGGCACTAGCACCAGCCCGCCGGCTCCGAGCGGGGCGGACAGTGCCAGCCGCGACAGCTCGGCGTGGTCGACGCCGAGCAACCGGCAGGCGGCGTCGAGCACCCGCGAGGCGTTGAGGGTGCACACCAGCGGCAGGTAGCGCCCGGTCGCGTCGGCGAAGCCGGCGACCATCCCCGAAGGGTCGGCGGTCGGTCGCGGGGCGACGGCGCAGACGACGCCGGAGGTGCCGATGGACACCGACACCTCGCCGGGTTGCAGGCCGAGGCCGAGCGCCGCCGCGGCGTTGTCGCCGGCGCCCGCGCCCAGCACCACGTCGACGCCGAGGTCGGCGACGACGCCGGGGCGCGCCGTCGCCGCCACCTCGGACGGCCCGACGACCCGCGGCAGGATCGCCTCGTGACCCAGCCCGCGGACAAGCAGGTCGGGGCGGTATGCCTCGGTGTGCGGCGACCAGTAGCCGGTCCCCGACGCGTCCGAGCGGTCGGTCGTGAGGGCGTCGAGACCGCCGGCACCCGCGAGGCGCCAGGTCAACCAGTCGTGGGGCAGCGCCACCGCGGCGACGCGCGCGGCGTTCGCCGGTTCGTACTCGGCCAGCCAGCGCAGCTTGGTGACCGTGAACGAGGCGACCGGGAGGATCCCCACCGCGTCCACCCAGGCCCTTGCACCGGCCGGTGCGTCGCCGTCACCGAGTTCGAGGATCAGGTCGAGAGCTGCTCCGGCCGAACGGGTGTCGTTCCACAGCAGGGCGTCGCGGACCACCTCGCCGTCCTCGTCGAGGGCGACCATGCCGTGCTGCTGACCACCGACCGCCACCGCGGCGACGTCGTCGAGGCCCCCCGCTTCCTCGACGGCAGCGTGCAGGGCCCGCCACCATGCCTGCGGGGCGACCTCGGGGCCGTCGGGGTGCGCGGCACGTCCGCTGCGCACGGGCCTGCCGGTGTCCGCGTCGTGCACCACGACCTTGCACGACTGGGTCGACGAGTCGATCCCCGCGACGAGCGCCACGTGAGCCTCCTGGTTGCTGACGGGTCCCGGTCGGCGACCGGTCAGTTCGCGCCGAGCAGGTGCCGCATCGCGAGTTGGTTGAGCCGGACGAAGTTGCCCTCGCGCCGCGCGACGGCGTCCACGTCGAGGTCCTCGAAGGTGCTGCGGTCGGCGAGCAGGTCCTCGAGCGTCTCGCCCTCGGCGATGGTCGGCTCGGCGAGCTCGGGAACGCGGGCGGCCTGCAGCGCCTCGGCCACCTCGGGGTCGGCGCGGAAGGCGGTCGCCCGCTCCTTGAGCAGCAGATACATCTCCATGTTCGCGGCCGCCGAGGCCCACACGCCGTCGTAGCCCTCGGTACGCGACGGCTTGTAGTCGAAGTGGCGCGGCCCCTCGTAGCGCGGACCGCCGCCAGGGAAGCCGTTCTCGAGCAGGTCGACGGTGAAGAACGCCGACACCAGGTCACCGTGGCCGAACACCAGGTCCTGGTCGAACTTGATGCCCCGCTGGCCGTTGAGGTCGATGTGGAACAGCTTGCCGGCCCACAGCGCCTGGGCGATGCCGTGGGTGAAGTTGAGTCCGGCCATCTGCTCGTGCCCGGTCTCGGGGTTGAGTCCCACGATGTCGCCGTGGTCGAGCCCGGCGATGAACGCCAGGGCGTGGCCGACGGTCGGGAGCAGGATGTCGCCGCGCGGCTCGTTGGGCTTGGGTTCGAGCGCGATCCGCAGGTCGTAGCCGCGGTCCTTGATGTAGCCCGCGACGGTGTCGATGCCCTCGCGGTAGCGGTCGAAGGCGGCATGCAGGTCCTTCGAGGCGTCGTACTCGCTGCCCTCGCGTCCGCCCCACATCACGAACGTCCTCGCGCCCAACTCCGCGGCGAGGTCGACGTTGCGCAGGACCTTGCGCAGCCCGAACCGGCGCACCTCACGGTCGTTGGCGGTGAAGGCGCCCTCCTTGAAGATCGGGTGCGTGAACGTGTTGGTCGTGATCATCGGCACGACCAGCCCGGTGTCGTCGAGTGCGACCCGGAAGCGCTTCAGGATGCCGGCCCGCGCCCTGTCGTCGGAGCCGAACGGCACGAGGTCGTCGTCGTGCAGGGTGATCCCCCAGGCACCGAGCTCGGCGAGCCTGTGCACGGCCTCGACGGGGTCGAGCGGATCACGGGTCGCGGCCCCGAACGGGTCCTGCGCCTGCCAGCCGACCGTCCACAATCCGAAACTGAAACGATCGTCCCTCGTCGGTGTCGGTGCCATCGTGGTGCCTCCGCGGATGCCCGACTGCCCGGACCCGGTCGATTAGTTCAACGGCTGAACATAACATGGCCGCGACTAGGGTCAAGGGTATGTCCGACGCCGCACCACCCCCGCCGACCTCCGCCGCGAGGCCACACCCCGAGCGTGCCGGGGTGGTTCGTCAGGCGACGATGCGACGCAGCAACCTCGGACTCGTGTTGCGCGAGGTGCTGTCCGCACCCGCGCCGGTCTCCCGCGCCGATGTCGCCGCGAGCACCGGGCTGACCCGCGCGACCGTGTCGTCGCTGGTGGAGTCGCTCCTCGCCGCCGGGCTGGTGACGGAACTCGCCCCGGTGGCGCCCCAGGGCGCCGGCCGGCCCGCGGTACCCCTCGGCCCCGCGCGCGGGACGGTGGCGGCGCTGGGCCTGGTGATCAGCGTGGACTACCTCGGGGTGCGGGCACTCGACCTCGCGGGCGAGGTGCTGGCCGAACGCGTCGAGGCCGGCGACTTCCGCCGAAGCGATCCGCCGACGGTGCTCGGCGGAGCGCGCCGACTCGTGGGCGAGGTGGCCGGCGACCTCGCCGATGGGCCTCGGCTGGTCGGGCTCGGCATCGCGGTCCCCGGCCTGGTTGCCGCGGGGACCCGGCGGCTGCGCATCGCGCCGAATCTCGGGTGGCGCGACGTCGACCTCGGGGACCTGCTCGCCGGCACCCCGCTCGCGGATCTGCGCGTCGAGGTCGACAACGAAGCCAACCTGGCCGCGAGGGCCGAATCGTGGGCTCGGAAGGGCGACGTCCGGGACTTCGTCTATGTCAACGGCGAGGTCGGCGTCGGCGGCGCACTGGTCCAGGCCGGTGCCGTGTTCGTCGGCTCCGACGGCGGTGCCGGCGAGATCGGGCACATCACGGTCGCTCCCGACGGACCCGACTGCCGCTGCGGTGCGACCGGCTGCCTCGAGGCGTTCGCCGGGATGGACGCCATGCGGCGCGCCGCCGGGCTGCCGGTCGACGCCGGGGTCGAGGTCCTGCTCGACCGGGCCGCGGCGTCCGATGCGGCCGCAAGGGCGGCCGTCGAGGGGGCCGGGCGCGCACTCGGGATCGCGCTGGCCAGCACGCTCAACACCGTCGCGATCCACCGGGTGGTGCTGGCCGGCAACTTCGCCGTCCTCGCCGAGTTCGTCCGGGCACCGGTCGCGGCCGAACTGCGCCGCCGGGTCCTGCTGGCCGAGTGGTCGCCACCCGAGGTCGAGGTCGCGTTGGTCGACGACCGCCCCGCGGCGACGGGGGCCGCCCTGGCGGCGCTGGCCGGCCTGATCGCCGACCCCGCCGCCTGGACGACCGCCTGACCCTGGATCCGGGTTACTTCTCCGGGTCCGGGTCGAGTGCACCGGCAACGGCGTCCTTCACGTCGCCCTTGGCCTGCTGGCCCTTGCCCTTGACCTCACGGGACTTGTCGCCGGTTGCCTTGCCGGCCAGTTCGTTGGCCTTGCCCTTGACCTTGTCACCGGTGCTGCCCATGGATGCTCCTGTCGTGGCGGTCACGGCGATAGCCGCTACCGGGGAGTGTCCGGTGGCGCGGCCGGCACCGGAACCGCCGGACGGACGGCGGTCCGGACGGCCAGCGGCGCGTCGGCTCACGTCACCGCGCAGCGGCTACGAAGATCATCTCGGCGCTGGTGGGCTGCAGCGGGCCGCCACGCCAGGTGCCGTAGGTCACCACCATCTCGAACCCGCAGTCATCGAGGTCGGCCTCGAGTTCGTCACGCGTGCGAAAGCGCAGCGTGCTCGTCGTGGCGAACTCCTGCTCGGGCTGGTGGAACTCGGTGTGTCCGACGAGATGGACGCGGCCGGGCTCGACCGAGACGGTCTCGACCCACGAGTCGAACGCCGGCGCGCCGTCGCCGCCGAGGAAGGTCGCGAACGAGTCGACCTTGTTCCAGGACCGCCACGGCTCGGTCGCAGGGTTGCGTGACTCGAAGGCGAGGAAGCCGCCCGGCGCCAGGCCGCGGTGGATCTGGCCGAGGATCGTCCGCCACTCGTCGTCGTCGAGGAACACCTGCGCCACGTGCCCCGTCATCACCACCAGGTCGTGGCCGGCGTCGGCGAGGCTCTCGGCCGTGCCCTCGACCCAGGTCACCGCGTCGGCGCCGGGCCGGGCGCGGGCGATCGCGAGCATGGCGGCCGCCGGGTCGATGGCGGTCACCCGGTGTCCACGGACGGCGAGGTCGCAGGCCAGCACCCCGGTTCCGCAGCCCAGGTCGGCGACGCGGTCGACCTCGAGTTCTGCGGCGAGGTCGACGTAGAAGTCGGTGTCGTGGCGGCCCGCGTTCTCGACGTCGTAGACGGCCACGAGCCGGGGGTCGCTGTAGTGCTCGTCGATCTGCATGCGAGGCAGTGTGCCAGCAGCGTGGTTGGTTCGGCTCGTGCCTCGCCGTAGGGTGGGACCAGCGACCCGAGGGGCGGCCATGGCCGGACGACTTCACGACGCGCCACGGTGACCGGCGTCGTCACCGGGCTGTACCGGTTCCCCGTCAAGTCACTCCTCGGGGAATCACTGACCCGTGCCGAGATCGACGCGCGCGGGCTGGCGGGCGACCGGGCGTGGGCGGTCACCGACGTCGACGGAAAACTCGGCAGCGGCAAGTCGTCGCGCCGGTTCCGCAGGATGGACGGCCTGCTGCAACTCGCTGCCACCTACGACGGTGACGACACGCCGGTCATCACGTTCCCGGATGGGACACGGGTGTCCGCGACCGGGCCCGACCTCGACGAACGGCTCTCGACGCACGTGGGCCGACCCGTTCGACTGCGCCCCGAAGGTGAGGTCTCGCACTTCGACGACGGACCCCTCCATCTCGTGACCACCGCGTCGTTGTCCGCGCTGGCCGCTGTGACCGGTACGGCGGTGACCGCCGCGCGGACCCGCGCCAACCTGCTGCTCGACGTGGCGCAGACCGGCTTCGTCGAGCCGGCCTGGATCGGGCGTGAGCTCGCCATCGGCACCTGTGTGCTGCGCGTGACGGCACCCATGCCGCGCTGCGTCATGGTGGAGATGCCACAGCGCGACCTCCCGGCCGCCCCGGGCCTCCTCGACATCCTCGAACGAGTCAACGACCTGCACCTCGGTGTGGTCGCGGAGGTCATCGCGACCGGGACCGTGCAGGTCGGCGACCCGATCGTCCTGCGTTGACGGCAGATCAGCGCTGGACGCCGCCCTTGCGTGCGTAGGCGCCGGGACCGATCAGGTCGAGGATGGCCTGGGCGGTCGCCAGTGGGTCCTCCTCGTGGACGAAGTGGCCGATGCCGGGGAGTCCGACCACGTCGGCGTCGAGGTAGCGGGCGACGTCGCCGGCCAGCGAGAAGGGCGTCACGGGGTCGTCCTCGCCCCAGATGACCCTGGCCGGCATGCGCAACCGGTTGGGCCGTTGCGGGTCGCGCAGCAGGCCGGTGCGGCGGCGCATGGTGCGGACGGTCGCCTCGACCACCGTCCGTCGCGACAGTTCGCGGTAGTAGGGCAGCCAGCCCCGCGGATGCTCACCGACGCCGGCCGCGTAGCCGTCGATCGCCTCGTCGTCGATCGCCTCGGGGCGGGTGGAGGCGCGCCGGATACCCGCAGCGACCAGTTGTCGTGGCGCCAGCTTGAACGCCACCTCGGGCAGGACCGGGATGTTGAACAACGGGATGTGCCAGGCGCGGCGCAGGTCGATCCTGCGCAGGGGCGCGGAGGCGACCACCAGGGCGCGCACCAACCCCGGGTGGCGGAATGCCGTCGCGACGGCCAGGGGGCCGCCCCAGTCGTGACCGACCAGCACGGCCTTCTTCGCATGCAGGTTGCGGATCAGGCGACTGACCTCGTCCGCGAGGGACTCGTGGTCGTAGCGGGTCCCCTTCGGCGCCGCGGTGCGGCCGAGCCCCTTGAGGTCGGGGCACGCGACGCGGTAGCCGGCGGCCGCCAGCACCGGCGCGACGTGCCGCCACGACGAGCCGTCCTCGGGCCAGCCGTGCAGCAGCACGATCAGTTCGTCGTCACGATCGGCGGTCGCCTCGTCGGGAGCCCAGCCCGCCGTGCCCAGCACGCGCACGAAGAACCGCGTGTCGCCGCCCAGGACATAGCCCTCACGCCACATCGTCGCCTCCTCGGACGGGCAGCCTACGGCGTCCGGCGCGGCGCCTACGCGGCGGCGTCCTGGCGCGTCGCACCCCAACCACGCAGCGCGTACTCGAGCGCGTCGTAGTCCATGTCGTGCACCAGGAACAGCAGCATGCGGCGCGTGCCGTCGTGCATGTGCAGGACGAGTTTGCCGCTCATCGGCCCACGACGGAGTTCGTACCTCGCGACCTCGCGGCCGGCGACGAAGGTGTTGCGCGGCGCAGCGCGGGCGGCAGCCAGTTCGACGGGATCGGCCGCGAACTCGATCGCCTGGCCCTGCACCAGCGACGCATTTCCCTTCTCGATGGTGCGGCCGAGGTTCTGCTTCACCCGCAGCAGGCCATCGGGCAACAGCAACAACTCGCCGTGGATCCAGTCGAGCCACCCGGTCGTGCACGACACCGACAGCAGCCGAACGGGCGTCCCGTCACCCGATTCGGCGGCGAGGACGGAGGTGTGACCGCGGCGCAGGAAGCGCCGCTGCAGCAGAGCGAGCACTACGAGCACGACCGCGAAGGTGATGGCGGTGTTCACGAAAACGCCCCCGGTGTCGGTCCAGCTGACGGCGATCGGCGGTCGCCTCAGGCCGTCCGTTCCATGGTCGCCAGGCGCTGCTGCGCCGACCGCTCGAGGCAGAACTCGTTGCCCTCGGGGTCGGCGAGCACGACCCAGCCCGCCCCGTCGGCCCGCCGATGGTCGGCCACGAGACTGGCTCCGAGTGCGAGGAGTCGCTCCAGTTCGGCCTCGCGCGAGTCGTCGGGCTGCAGGTCGAGGTGGACGCGGTTCTTGACCGCCTTGTCCTCGGGCACGGCGAGGAACAACAGGGCCGGCCCGTCACCGGACGGTGACAACAGCACCCACTCGGGATCACCCGGCTCGTTGGGATTGGACGGGTCGTCGACATAGCCGGTGACCGCAGCCCAGAACCGGCCGACGAGTTCGACGTCGCGGCAGTCGAACGAGATGTTTCGGATGATCGACACCATGTGCTTCCTCGCGCTTCAGGCGGGGCCCCGGCGTCGGGCTGCCTGCTCGTTGCAACGACGGTAGTTGCCGGTCACGCGGGCCAGGGCGTGCTGCGCCGTCCCACCACGCTCCCCTCGCCGATACCGCGTGAATTCTGCCCCGGATCGGACGGTACGGCAATCGGGACGCTGGCCGTCCGTCATGGCCATCGGGCCGCACCTCTCGGTCGGCCCCACGCGTTGTGTCATGGATGGTTCCCCTCCCCTACTGGAGACCGACGTGAGCGACCGGACCTCGTCCGGCACCGACCCGGACCGCAACAGTCAGGCCGCGCAACGCGCCTATGCCCGCTCACTGCGCCTGCTCGGCGAACTCATCGACGGGCCACCCCCCGTCGAGGAACTGCTCGATCACCTGCTCGCCGTGGCGCTGGCGGCGGCGCCACGACTGACCGCGGCGTCCGTGACCGCCCTGGACGAGGACGGGTCGCTGATGACGGCCGCATCCACCGACGAAGCGGCCGCCGTTGTCGACCGGCACGAGTACGAGGCCGAGGAGGGCCCCTGCTTCGCCGCCATCGTCACCGGCGAGGAGATTCTCATCGAGGACGTGCGGACCGACTCCCGGTGGCCGGGCTTCAACGCTCAGGCCGCGGAGTGCGGCTTCGCCTGCGCCGGTGGCCTGCCGCTGCGCACCGACGGTGAGACGCTGGGGGCACTCAACCTGTTCGGTGCCCGTCCCGGCGACCTCGACGCCGACACCCTGGGCACGTTGCGGCGACTCGTTCCCCCGCTGTCCGCTGCACTCCACCGGGCCCGTGCCGCCCGCCGGTACCAGCGCCTGCTCGACGACGCGGGTCGGACGGAGTAGGACCGGTCG
>JAGXST010000348.1 GCA_018335555.1 Actinomycetota bacterium
GAGCGGGGGGCAACGAGCGAAGCGAGACAGGGGACCCGCTCGGAATCAGAGCGGGGGGCAACGAGCGAAGCGAGACAGGGGACCCGCTCAGAAATCGTGGCAGAACTGGGGCGGGTGGTGGTGTATCTGCCGCAGCGGCTGTCGGGGCCGGCGGCGCGGCTGCTCTCCGCGCTCGGCCGGGTCGTCGACATCGACGTGCTCGCGGGCCGCACCGGGGTCTCCACGGCCGACCGCGACGTGGACCGTTCACTGCGGTCGCTCGGGCTGGACCCGGACGCGACCGTCACCACGGTCACACCACCGGTCGGCACGCACGTGGTCAGCGTGTCCGACGCGGACGAGGAGGCGCGCAGCGCGGTCGCCGCCGTCATCGACGCGGCCCGCGACGGGGTCCCGCTCGAGCGCATCGCGATCCTGTACCCCACCGACCGCCCCTACGCCCGACTGGTGGCCGAGCATCTCGCCGCTGCCGACATCGACTCGTTCGGCCGCGCCGTCCGACCGCTGGCAGACCGCCTACTGGGGCGTTGGCTGCTCGACGTGCTCGATCTCGACCAGCGCGGCTGGCGGCGCGACGACGTCTTCGCCGCGCTCGCCGGCGCACCCGTCCGCCGTCCGGACGGCCGCCCCCTCCCGCTGAGCTGGTGGGAGCGGATCAGTCGCGACGCCGGTGTGGTGCGCGGCCGTGCCCAGTGGCGCGCCCAGCTGACCAAGGCCGCCGAGGTGGCACGCCGGGACGCCGACACGTTCGAGGCGGACCCCGACGACGACCGCGAGTGGCTGCCCGAGCGGCTGCGCCGGCAGGCCGCCGACGCCGAGGCGTTGCGCGACTTCGTCGAGACCCTGGCGGTACGGATCGACACCGGTCGGGCCCTGACATCATGGGCCGGACTGCGGACCTGGGCGCTCACGCTGGTCGAGGACCACCTCGGTGGCGAGCAGGCGTGGCAGGCATGGCCACCCACCGAGCGCGACGCGGCCGAGGCGGTCGCCGCGGCGCTCGACCGCCTCGGCAGCCTCGACGCCGTCGATGGGGCCGCGGTCGATCTCGAGGTGTTCCGTCGCACCCTCGAGTTGGAACTCGAGGCCGACCTCGGGAAGTCCGGCCGCTCCGGCACCGGCGTGCTGGTCGGGCCCTACACCTCGGCCCTGGGCGTCGACCTCGACGTCGTGGTCGCCCTCGGCCTGGCCGAGGGCGTGGCGCCCAGCCGCCCCCGCGAGGACTCGCTGCTGCCGGACCGCGAACGGGCGGGGACCGGTGACGAGCTACCGCGTCGGGTCGAGCACGTCGACGTCGAACACCGCCACCTGCTGGTCGCCCTCGCCCACGCCCGCCGTCGGCGGGTGCTGGTCGCGCCGCGCGGCGACCTGCGACGCAGCGCGGAACTGGTGCCGTCCCGGTGGCTGCTCGACACGGTCGCCGCCCTGCGCGGTGACGGTCGGCGCGTACTCCCCCGACCCGGCGACGCGACGGCGGCCTGGTTCGACCACGTGCCCTCGTTCGCGGGCCGCGTCGGACGTAGCGTGTTCCCGGCGACCGAGTCCGAGCACCGCCTGCGCCAACTTGCTGACGGACGCCGTTCGGGGACGCCGGCGCACCGTCACCCGTTGGTGGCAGCCGACCCGGCCCTGCGTGCCGGGGCCGAACTCGTGACCTCACGGGCCGGCGCGGAGTTCACCCGGTTCGACGGCGACCTCGGGATGGTCCGCGATCTGCTGCCCGAGCCGACGTCGCGGGTGATCTCGCCGACCGCGCTCGAGGCCTACGTCGACTGCCCGCACGCCTACCTGCTGCGCCACGTGCTGCGCGTCCAGCCCCTCGAAGAGCCCGAGGAACAGCTCACGATCACGCCGATGCAGCGCGGGAACCTGGTCCACGACGTGCTCGAGGAGTGGCTGCTGGCCGAGCTCGGCCACGGCGTCCCGGCCGCCGGCCAGCCCTGGTCCGACGACGCCCGCTCGCGGCTCGAACAGGTGGCCGGTCGCTGGTGCGACGAGTACGAGGCGCTCGGGCTGACCGGGCACCCGCGGTTGTGGCCGCGCGAGCGCGAACGGGTGCTGGCCGAGCTGCGCCGTTTCCCAGACCACGACGACGACCGTCGCCGCGAGCTCGGCGCCAGCGCCCACGCGGCCGAACTGGCCTTCGGGATCGCGACCGCACCACCACTGCAGGTCGACCTCGGCGACGGGCGACGGGTCGCCCTGCGGGGCCGCATCGACCGGATCGACCGTGACGTCCGTGGCGGGCTCGTGGTGACCGACTACAAGACCGGCAGCAGCTACCGCTACACGTCGCTGTCGGAGGAGGCGCCGGACGCCGACGGACGCATGCTGCAGCTGCCCGTCTACGGGCTCGCGGTCCGCGCCGTCGAGGGCAACGACGACCTCCCGGTGCGCGTCGAGTACTGGTTCACCTCGAACAAGGGCCGCTGGAAGCGGGTCGGCTACGACCTGACCGATGCCGTGCTGGACCGGTTCCGGACGGTGCTGCGCGTCGCCCTCGACGGCATCGAGGCCGGGCACTACCCGGCACGGGTCGAGCGTCCGAGCTCCAGCCCGTTCCCGAGCTGCGAGTGGTGCGACCACGACGGGCTCGGGCTCGCCGACGCCTATCGCGAGTGGGAACGTCTGCGCCAGCATCCCGCGTTGCGCGCCTACGTCGATCTGGCCGAGCCCGGTGCCGTTGCCGAGGAGCCGGTATGAGCAGCTTCAGCCCCGCCCCGTTGCCCGACGAGGACGCGCGCCGCCTGATACGTGGCGAGCTCGGCGACGGGCTGGCCAGGACCCTGTTCGTCGAGGCCGGCGCCGGGTCCGGCAAGACCACGGCGCTGGTCGACCGTGTCGTCGCGCTGGTCGACGCCGGCGTCGAACTCGTCGACGTCGCCGCGATCACGTTCACCGAGAAGGCGGCGACCGAACTGCGCGACCGGATCCGGCTGGCCTGCGAACGACATGCCGACGACGCCGACCCGCACCGTGGTGCCCGTTTCCGGGCTGCCGTCACCCAGATCGACGCGGCCGCGATCGGCACGCTGCACGCCTTTGCCCAGCGGCTGCTGACCGAGCACCCGATCGAGGCCGAGCTGCCCCCAAACGTCGAGGTCCTCGACGAGGTGGCATCCGGCATCGAGTTCGAGGAACGCTGGCGACGCTTCCGCGACGGCCTGCTCGAGGCCGAGGGGCTCGGCCGCACCCTCATGCTCGCCGACGCCTGCGGGATCGCGCTGGGCGACCTGCGGGCCATGGCGCTCGCCTTCGGTCGCGACTGGGACCTCGTCGCCGATCCCGACCGGTTCCCGTGGGAGCCGGACGAGCCGCCACGGGTCGACGTCGACCGCGTGGTCACCGCGCTGCAGACCGTCCTCGACGAACGCGACGACTGCAGCGCACCCGGCAAGGACAAGTTCCATGCCTGGCTGTGCGACGACCTCGCGCCGCTGGTGGAACAACTGTGCGATCCGGTCGACGAGGGCGCAGCGCTCGACCTGCTGCGGCAGGTCCGCGGCTTCCGGTTCGGTCAGAAGGCGAACTGGCGCGATCTCGCCGGGACCAAGGACCGGCTGCAGGCCGCCGTGGACGAGGCAGCCCGGCTCGCCGGGGACGTGGCGGTCACCGTGCTGCGCAGGCTCGCGTTGCTGGTCCGCGAGCAGACCCTCGCCGCGGCAGCCGAACGGCGTCGCAGCGGTCAGCTCGAGTTCCACGACCTGCTCGTGCTCGCGCGCGACGTGCTGCGCCGCGACGACGCCGGCGAGGTGCGTCGCGCCCTGCACGAGCGCTACCGGGTGCTCCTGCTCGACGAGTTCCAGGACACCGACCCGATCCAGATCGAGCTGGCCGTGCTGCTCGCAAGCAGCCAGGCGGACGCCCACCGACGTCCCTGGCAGGACATCGAGGTCGACCCTGGCCGGCTGTTCTTCGTCGGGGACCCGAAGCAGTCGATCTACCGGTTCCGCCGCGCCGACATCGCCCTGTTCCTCGAGGCGCGCGAGCGGTTCGCCGGCGCCGAGCCGGTGCGGCTGACGACCAACTTCCGCTCCGCACCGGGCCTGCTGGCCTGGGTCAACCACGCCTTCGGCCAACTCATCGAGCACACGCCCGGCGCCCAGCCCGAGTACCAACCGCTCGACCCGGCACCCGAACGCGTCGACGCACCCACCGGGCCCGTCGTCGGCCTGCTCGGCGTCGAGCCGCACCTCGACCGCCCGCAGGCCGAGGACCTTCGCGAGCGCGAGGCCGCCGACGTCGCGGACGCGGTCCTGCAGGCGCTCGGCGCCGCACCCGGTGGCGATGGGCCGTGGCAGGTCCGCGACCCGGACGCCCCCGGTGGCTGGCGCAGTGCCCGGCCCGGCGACATCACGATCCTGCTGCCTGCCAGGACCTCACTCTCGGCGCTCGAACGGGCCCTGGAACAACGCGAGATCCCCTACCGGGCCGAGGCGTCCTCGCTGGTCTACGCCACCCGCGAGATCCGTGACCTGCTGACCGCGTTGCGGGCGCTGGCCGACCCGTCCGACCAGCTCGCCCTGGTCGCCGCGCTCCGCTCACCGCTCTTCGGCTGCGGCGACGACGACCTGGTCACCTACACCCGCCAATTCGGCGGCCGCCTCGACCTGGGGGCCCGGGTGCCCACCGAGGTGCCCGGCGACCATCCCGTGGCCGTCGCCATCGGGGCGCTGCGCGCCCTCGCCGACGAGGTGGCCTGGCTCAGCCCGAGCGAACTGCTCGAGCGTCTCGCCCGCGAACGCCGGCTGTTCGAACTCGGTCACCTACTGGGTCATCCGCAGGACCTGTGGCGGCGGCTGCGTTTCGTCATCGACCAGGCGCGGGCCTGGTCCGAGGCCGAGGGTGGCACGCTGCGCCGTTACCTCGCGTGGGCGCGGCTGCAGGCCTCCGAGTCGGCTCGCGTGTCCGAGACCGTGCTGCCCGAGACCGACCAGGACGCGGTGCGGTTGATGACCGTCCACGCGTCCAAGGGCCTGCAGTTCCCCATCACGGTCCTGTCGGGCACCACCACGCTCCCCCGCGGCCGCCGGGACCGGGTCGGTGTGGCGTGGCCGTCGGACCGACCCGTCGCGCTCAAGGTCGGCAAGGACGTCACCACCGAGGAGTACGAGGCATTCGTCCCGATCGACGAACAGCTCGGCTATCACGAGCGCCTGCGCCTGCTCTACGTGGCCTGCACCCGCGCCCAGGACCATCTCGTCGTCTCGATGCACCGCACCGATCGTCAGGTGGACACCCGCCCAAAGGCGACCAACGCCCAACTGCTCGCCGAGGTCGGCAGGGACGCTCCCTGCGCCCGGCCGCTCGACCTGGTCCGCGGGGGGCATCTGGTGGCGACCGGCGCCGACGAGCCCGGACCAGCGCCCGTGGCCGACCTGGCCGACTGGCGCAGCGAACGGGACCGTCACCTCGCGGCCAGCCGCCGCCCACGCAGCGTGGGCGCATCGGGTGTCGAGGCGCTTGCGCTGTCCGCCGGCATCGACGAGGGACTGCAGAAGGGGCCACGGGACCTCGACCTGCCGGCCTGGAACAAGGGCCGCTACGGCACCGCGGTCGGCCGTGCCGTGCACGGGGTGCTGCAGACGGTCGACCTGGCCACGGGCGAAGGACTCGAAGACGCGGCACAGGCGCAGGCCGCCGCCGAAGGCGTCCAGGACCGCGTGGACGACGTCGTCTCCCTGGCCCGCGCCGCACTGGGCAGTCAGGCCATGCGCGAGGCCGCGCGTGGGCAGCGGTGGCGCGAGACCTACGTGGCGACCACGATCGGCGACACGACCCTCGAGGGATACCTCGACCTGCTCTACCGCGACGCCGCGGGACACCTGGTCGTCGTGGACCACAAGACCGCGTCCAGCGCCCGCGACCTCGACGAGCGCCTGGAGCGCTACCGCTGGCAGGGTGGCGCCTACGCGCTCGCGGTCGAGAAGGCGGTCGGCGAAACGGTGTCGCGGGTCGTGTTCCTGTTCCTCACGCCCGATGGTGCGATCGAGCGCGACCTCGACGACGTCCCGGGGGCAGCGGCCGATGTCGAGCGACTGCTACTGGCCCACGAGCCCCTGCCGGTCTGAGCGATACCGTCCCAGGCTCATCGGTCCGGGCCTGGGAGCGCACGCGGTGGAGCCGCACGAGACGACTGCGCCGCAGCCGGGCGACCCCCGCAGCCGTGGTCCGCGCCCGCGCGCCCGTTGGCGCGACGGGCTGTGGCTGGGGATGGCGCTCGTGCTCGCCGCAGTCACCGCCGTGCAGTTCGTGCGGTTGGCGTGGGTCGCGCTCACCGGCGATCTCGAGGTCGGCACGGCCGGGCTGCTGCTCGCCTTCCTGATCACGGTCGCCTGGCTGATGACGATCTTCTGGCTGGTCGCCGGGGCGTGGCGGCGCAGCGTCTGGGGTTGCCCGTTCGAGCACGCGGCCGGGTCACCCGACGTCCGCCGCTGTGCCCGTCACCCGCTGGTCTGAGCGCACCGCCCCCGGCGGTTGCCGGAATCGCGGCGACGCTGGTACCTTGCCCGCTCGGCCCGCACCGGTCGTGGTCTTCGCTGCGCCGGTTCGCACTTCCTCTGCTCGCGAGGGCCATCTGCGCCACTCCTTGCGAGAGCGAACCAACGAGCGCGCGCCCCACGCCGCCCCTTTCGAACGAGACGAGCCCCACGCCATGGCCAACATCAAGTCCCAGATCAAGCGCAACCGCCAGAACGAGGCTCGCCACGAGCGCAACAAGGCGGTCCGCTCGCGTCTGAAGACCTTCACCAAGAAGTTCGCCACCGCCGTCGAGGCGGGCGACAAGGACGCCGCGGCGGCCGCGTTCGCCGACGCCTCCCGGGCACTGGACAAGGCCGCCAGCAAGGGCGTCATCCACAAGAACAACGCCGCCAACCGCAAGTCGGGCATGGCGAAGCGACTCCAGGGCATCTAGACCCGCCCCTGGCGACATGGACGAGGCGCCCCGCGGGGCGCCTTCGTCGTGCCCGGATCGCGGTCGGGCGTCAGCGGCCGGGCGTCAGCGGCCGGGCGTCAGCGGTCGGGCCACTCGCCCTCCCGGCTGAACCGCACCTTGCGCATCGCCTGGCGGGCCTCGTCGCGAGCCTGCTCGGTCGTCGTCTCGGCCGCGATCAAGGTCTCGATGCGCTGGTAGAGCGGCGTGCCGAGCACCCACGGGATGCGCGGCTCGACGGCAGCGCGCTGTTCGTGGTTGAGCTCCGCCTCGGCGAACCGTTCCGCGAGGTCGTCGCTGTGCCGCTCGAGCCAGGCGAGCAGGTTGCGCCGATGGCTCGGCGTGAGCTCCTCGAGCGGGCGGCTGACCCCCGACGCCGAGGTCCAGATGCGCCGTTGGAGCAGCAGCGTCGGCTCGAGCGCGGTCGGGGAACGGCCCTCGCCGGAGCGGCGGTTGCGCAGCAGTTCCCGCAGCCGCTGGTGCAGCGGGGCGACGTCGTCGAGCGCCACCTCACCCGCGCGCAGCCGAGCCAGGACCTCGTCGTCGGCCGGGGCGAAGGCCGCCTCGTAGCTCGAGCGGTGGGTGTAGAGCTGCCGGGCGATCTCGCGCAGGGTGCGGACGTCGGCCTCGGCGAGCACGACCGCACGGCCGTCGGTCAACGTGACCTCGTGGTCCTGGTTGACGTCGTCGGGGTCCAGCGTGATGCGTGCCACGTACCGCCTCGCGGGCAAGGGGAGTCGTCCACGCGCCAACCCTACGTCCATCGGTCGGCGGCCCGGTGCACGGGCCGTCCGGTCGGTCCACGCTTGTGAGCGCTGCGGGATCTAGCATCGGCCGTTCATCGACCTCGAGGAACCAGTGGCGGACGCTCCCGCGACCGACGGACCCGACCGACCCGGCACACGCGACGACGGCTCCGCCGCCGAGGACCCGGTTTCCGCAGCCAGCCACGATCGCGTGCTCCGTGCCCTGTCGGATCTGCACCACGACCGCCCCGACGTGCTGCGCGACTTCGCCACAGCCGCGTTGCGGCGGGTGCCCGAGAGCATGCTGCGCGGCGCCGACGCGCCCGCCGCCGCGCGGCGCATCCTCGAAGCTTTCGAGGCGATCGACCGCCGCCGCCCCGACGAGGTGACCATCACCGTCCGGGTACCCCCGACCGGCCTCGACGGTCGCCCGGCGCTGACCTCGGTGGTCGAGGTGGCGTCCGAGGACCGCGCCTTCCTGCTCTCGACCGTGACCGACGAGCTCGAACGGCGTGGCCACCGTGTCGTGCGGTCGCTGCATCCAATCGTGGGCATCGAGCGCGACGCCGACGGCAGGGTCGCCGCGGTCGTCCCGGCCCGCACCGCCGACAACCGCGAGTCGCTGCTGCACCTCGAGCTCGACGAACGCATCCCCGACGACGAGATCGAGGAACTGCGCACGGTCCTGCACCGGCTCGTCGACGACGTCATGATCGCCACCGGCGACTTCGACACCATGCGCGGTCGTATCCTCGCCGTCGCTGCCGAACTGCGCGACGGCAAGTGGTCGCACTCACCCGTGGACGAGCAGCGCGAGGTCGCCGCGTTGCTCGAGTGGCTCCTCGACGAGAACCTCGTGATCCTCGGCATCCGCGAGTACGAGATCACCGGTGACGACGAACGTCGGACCGCCGCCGTGCTGCCCGGCACCGGACTCGGGCTGCTGCGCGACGAGTCCCGCTCCCGCTTCCGCGAGCCCGTCCCCCTCGAGGCACTCAAGCCGGGCGAGCGCGAACGGCTCGAACGCCCCGAGCTGCTCACCGTCAGCCGGACGAACCGGTTGTCGACCGTGCAGCGCCGGGTCAGGATGGAGTACCTCGGCCTGATCCGCCGCGACGAACAGGACCGCGTCGCGGGCGAGTTCCGCATCCTGGGGCTGTTCACCCGCAAGGGTTACACCGAGCCCGCCCGCACCACCCCGGTCCTGCGCGACAAGCTGCGTCGCATCCTCGAGACCGAGGACGTCGTCCCCGGCTCGCACGACGAGGTCACCCTCACCTCGTTGTTCCAGGCCCTGCCGAAGGACGAGCTGTTCCAGTCCCCGACCGACGCGCTGCACCGCACGCTGGTCGGGTTGCTGCACGCCGAGGAGCACCGCGAGATCCGCACGCTGACCCGGGTCGACCATCACACCCGCACCGTGTCGGTCCTGATCGCCGTACCGCGCGACGTGTACTCGCCTCAGTTGCGCGAGCGGCTCCAGGACCTGCTCACCGAGGCCTACGGGGCGCAGCGCATCGACGCCGAGGTCTCCCTCGGCGACCGCAACGAGGCACTGGCCCGGTTCCTGCTGCAACTCGACCGGCCGATCCCCGAGGTGTCGCTGGCCGAACTGCAGGCCAAGGTGCGCAAGCTCGCCCGGTCCTGGATCGACGAACTGCAGGTGAAGTTGCGCGCCGTACTCGACGACGGTGAAGCGCAGCGACTCACCACGGCCATCGGCGCCCGGCTGCCACGCGCCTACCGCGACAACGTCGACACGGCCATCGCCGTGCAGGACGTGTTGCTGCTCGACGAACTCGTGCGCGGCGATCACGAACTGCTCGTCCGGATCCACACCGGCGACGACGAACTCGTGCGACTCAAGGCCGCCAAGGTCGGCCCGCCGGTCGAGCTGTCGGGCTTCCTGCCGATCCTCGAGAGCCTCGGCCTGATCGTCACCGAGGAGATCCCGCACCCGCTCGAGCGCGCCGACGGCGGGGACCGGGTCCAACTGCACGACTTCGGGGTCCGCAGCGCCGAGGTCGACGTGGTCGACGACGGCCCCCGACTGGCCGACGCCGTGCTCGCCGCCTGGCGCGGCCACCTCATGGTCGACTCGCTCAACCGCCTGATCGTCGTGGCGAACCTGGCGTGGCGCGACGTCGCGATGCTGCGTGCCTACCGCCGCTACCGCCGACAGGTCGGGACCGCCTACACCCCCGAGTACGTCAACGACGCCATGGTCGCCCACCCCGACGTGGTCCAGGCGCTCGTGGCCCATTTCCACACCCGGTTCGACCCGCACGACGTCGCTGACGAGGCAACGCTCGAGGCCTCCCGCCAGCGCGTCATCGAGGCCTGCGACCGCCTCGACCGGCTCGACCACGACCGCATCCTGCGCGGCGTGCTCGAACTGATCGACGCGACGTTGCGTACCAACTTCTTCCGCGAGGACGCCATGGCGTTCGGCTCCGGCGAGCCCTACATCGCGCTCAAGATCGACCCGAGCCAGGTCAGCGGGATGCCGGCGCCGGTGCCGTTCCGCGAGATCTTCGTGCACTCGACCCGGGTCGAGGGGCTGCACCTGCGCGGTGGGCGCGTGGCTCGCGGCGGCCTGCGCTGGTCGGACCGCAAGGACGACGTGCGGACCGAGGTGCTCGACCTGGTCAAGGCCCAGATCCTCAAGAACGCCCTGATCGTCCCGACCGGCGCCAAGGGCGGGTTCGTCCTCGGCTCCGAACCCGACGATCCCGAACTGTTGCGCGACGAGGTCCGCCGCCAGTACGTCACCTTCGTGCGAGGTCTGCTCGACGTCACCGACGACCTCGAGGGTGACGAGGTGGTCGGCCCGCCCGACGTGGTGCGTCGCGACGGTGACGACCACTACCTCGTCGTCGCTGCCGACCGCGGCACGGCGACCTTCTCCGACACCGCCAACGACCTCGCCCGTCGCTACGGCTTCTGGCTCGACGACGCCTTCGCGTCCGGCGGGTCAAACGGTTACGACCACAAGGAACTCGGGGTGACCGCCCGCGGCGCGTGGGTCGCGGTCCAGCGTCACTTCCGTGAACTCGGCGTCGACGTGCAGACCGAGCCGATCACCGTGGTCGGCATCGGCGACATGTCCGGCGACGTGTTCGGCAACGGCCTGCGGCGCTCACGGGCGGTCAAACTCGTGGCCGCCTTCGACCACCGCCACATCTTCCTCGACCCCGACCCCGACCCCGGGGTCGCGTTCGAGGAACGCGAACGCCTCTACCACCTTCCCCGGTCCACGTGGGACCACTACGACCGTGACAAGCTGTCGGAGGGCGGTGGTATCCACCCCCGTACGGTCCGTTCCATCCCACTCTCCGAACGGGTCCGCGAGGTGCTGCGTGTCGACGCCGAGTCGCTGACCCCGCCCGAGTTGATCCGCGCCATCCTCGGCGCGCCGGTCGACCTGCTGTTCGCCGGCGGCATCGGCACCTACGTCAAGTCTTCGACCGAGCGGGACGACCAGGTCGGCGACCGCAGCAACGACGAGGTCCGCATCGACGCGAGCGACCTGCGGGCCCGCGTGTTCGGCGAGGGCGCCAACCTGTCGATCACCCAGCGCGGCCGGATCGAGTACGCCCGTCACGGCGGGCGGATCAACCAGGACGCGATCGACAACGCCGCCGGCGTGTCGACCTCCGACCACGAGGTCAACCTCAAGATCCTGCTGACCCTCGCCGTCGAGGACGGCCGACTCACGCAGGACGAACGCGACCAGTTGCTCGCCGACCTCGCCGACGACATCGTCGCCGACGTCCTGCGCGACATCGACCTGCAGACCGCGGCGCTGTCCCAGGAGGTCGCCCGGAGCCCGGCCCAGATCGATGCCTACGAGCAGTTCATGCGCCGTCTCGAGGAAGGCGGCGACCTCGACCGGACCGTCGCGGTCCTGCCCACCTCCGAGGAACTCGCCGCCCGTGCCGAGGCCGGCGCCGGTCTGCTGCGCCCCGAACTGGCCAGCCTGCTCGCCTGGGCGAAGCGTGAGGTCAAGGAGGAACTGCTCGAGGCCGACGTGCTCGACGAGCCGCTGCTGCAACCGCTGCTGGCCGAGTACTTCCCCGACACGCTGTCCGAACGGTTCGCCGACCTGCTGCCACGGCACCGCCTGCGCCGAGAGCTGATCGCCACGATGGCCGCCAACGATCTCGTCAACCGCATGGGCGTGACGTTCGCGACCTCGCTGGCCGACCAGGCCGGCGTGCCGTTGACCGATGTCGTGCTGGCCTACTTCGTCGCGCGGGACGAGGTCCGGGCCGACCAGTGGTGGACGATGCTGGAGTTGGCCCAGGGCGAGCAGGACCCGCAACGAGCCCTCGAGTTGGAACAGACCATCGACCGCTTGGTCGCCAGGGTCACCTCGACGCTGCTGCTGGACCCGATGCTGCGCGACCCGGTGGCCCTGCTCGAACGGGACCGCGAAGTCGCCAACGAACTGCTCGAACACATGCTCACGCTGGGCACGGCGACGCAGCGGCGAGCACGCGTCGCCTACGCCCGTTGGCTCGTCGACGACCTCGTCGATCCGGATCTGGCCCGCTTCCTGGCCTGCGCGGGCGATCTGGCCATGGTGCCCGACGTCGCCGCCACGCTCACGCGCGCGTCCGGCAAGCTGACCGCGTCCGACGTCGCCGATGCCTTCCTGCGGCTGGGCGAAACGCTGGAGATCGACCGCATCGAACGGGCGCTCGAACGCGCAAAGGTCCAGGCCGGCTGGTCCCGCCGCCAGCGGGCCGGGCTCGCCAACGACCTGCGTCGCCTGCGCCGCGAGGCGACGGCAGCCGCACTCGAACGGTTCCCCGACGAGGAAGCGGCCAGTGCCGTGCAACGATTCCTCGACGAACGGCCCCACGCGCTCGGTCGAATCCGGGCCGTCGCGAAGCAGGTCGAGGGCCAGGACGAGCAGACCCTCGATGCCGTCGCCGTCGGCGTGCGTACCATCCGCGACGCCATCGAACGGGGCGCCTGACCGCCGCTGGACCGGTCGGTGTTCCGGTCGCGCCGATCACCCTGCGGTCAGGCTGACCGGGCGCCGACGTTGGGCGACGGCAGTCGCGCCTCGAACGTGTTGCCCACGTCGTCGTCCGCCGGCAGCAGGCGTAGCTCACCGCCGTGCCCCTGTGCGTAGCGGCGGGCGAGATAGAGACCCAGCCCGGCCCCAGGGACGTCGTCCCTGCGGCGCTCGTAGCGCTCGAAGAGCCGCTCGGCGCCCTCCGGCGCGACGCTGTGACCCTCGTCGCGCACCGCGAGGACGAGGTCGGGGCCGTCCTGACGGGCGGTGACCACCACCGCCCGGCCTGCTGGACAGTACTTGGCCGCGTTCGACAACAGCGTGTACAGCAACTGGCGGATGCGGGCCGGGTCGACCTCGGCCACGAGCTCATCGGGCACCACCGTCCGGGTGACGTGCTCGATGAGCAGCGTGCGGTCCAGATCGGCGACCAGCAGGCGGATGAGTTCGGTGACATCGGTCTGTTGCACCTGCAGGCGCGGCTCACGATCGGGGTCGAGATCGCGGAGCCGGCCGGCCTGCAGCTCCACGAGCTGCAGGTTGCGAAGGGCCGCGTCGACCAGCTCGATCTCCTCGGCGTCGGCATCCCGGGCAGCGAGTTCGCTGCGGAGCAGCTGCAGCGACAGGCTCACCACGCTCAAGGGAGTCGCGAGTTCGTGGGCGACGGAGGTGGCAACGGCGGTGAAGTCTGGCGGGGACAAGGTTCCCTCGAGGAGACCGTGGATGGGACGGCTCCGGTTCTCACCGTATGGACCACCAGGCCATGCCGCTACCGCCGCCCTGACCGACCCCCGGTCCGCGGTCAGGCGGGGGCCATGGGGTTCCAGGGGCGACCCACCTGCTGGGGGGTGGCGACCTCGAGGATCGCGAGTTCGAGGTAGAGGTGGTCGGGAAGGTCACCGCCCTTGAGATCGACGTCGAGTTGGGCGAGGCGGTCGTGGCACCAGGCCAGCTCGCCCGGGTTGAAGGCGGCGGCGAGTCCCTGTAGCCGCCGGTGCTGGCCGGGCGAGACACCGGCGTCCTTCGGGTTCGCGCCGCTGCGCACCAGCAGTAGCTGACGCATGCGGAAGGTCAGGGCGCCGAGGATCGCCAGCGGGGCCTCGCCGGCCTCGAGCGAGCCGCGGACGGCCACCAGCGCACCTGCCGGGTCGCGCTCGGCGACCGCGTCGGCGATGGCGAACCCGGAGCGGCGGCCGTGCCCCTCGACCGCGGACTCGACGTGCTCGGCGGTCAACATTGCGGCATCGCCATGGGTGGCACAGACCGACCCGACCTTCGAGGCGATCGTGGCCGGGTCGTTGCCGGCGTGGGCCATGAGCGCCGCGATCGCCGTGGCGTCGGCCTTGCGTGACAGACGCCGAAACTCCTCGCCGACCAGCCGCTGCCAGCCACGGTCGTCCCAGTCCGGCGGGGTCTTGACGTCGAGGCGTTCGCCGTGCTCCTTCGCGAGCTTCGCGATCTTCTGGATCTTGCCGGCACCCCGGGCGACCAGGACCAGCACGGCCTCGTCGGTCGGTGTCGCCAGGTAGGCCTCGATCTCGGCCTTGAGGTCACCGGACACGCCCTCGGCGCCGCGCACGACCACGCACGTGCGGCCGCCGAACAGCGACGCGGTGCGCAACTCGGGCAGGTGATCGGTTTCCTGCACGTCGCAGGTGTCGACCGTCAACTCGGGGTCCTGCTCGCGCAGGTCGGCCAGTGCCCGCTCGAGTTCGCGGTGCAGCAGCAGGTCGTCGTCGCCGACGATCAGGAGCACGGGAGTCATGGCCGGAGCCTACCGGCGGGGGGTGACCGGCCCGGTCCGCGACCGGGCGCGCGGGCGCCGGGACCTCGACCCGCACCGTGCCCTCGAAGTCGGTGCGATGGACGCGTACACCGAGGTCCTGCAGCGCCCGCACGGTCGAGGGCGCGGGATGGCCGTAGGTGTTGTCCGCCCCCACGCTGATCAGCGCCACCTGCGGCGCCACGGCCGCGAGAAATGCCGCGTCGGTCGTGGCAGCGCCGTGGTGGGGCACCAGCAGCACCTCCGCGGCGAGGCCTGCGCGGGCCGGGTCGTCGGCGGCACGGGCGAGCAGGTCGGCCTGCGCCGCCAGCTCCGCGTCGCCCGGGAACAGCACCCGCCGACCGGCCCACGTGGCGCGCACCACGAGGGAACTCTCGTTGAGTTCGCTGTCGGCATGGCGGTACGGGCGCCCGGGGTCGGGGCCGAGCACGACCAGGTCGAGGTCGCCGACGACGCTGTGGTCGCCGGTCGACGGTGCACGGACGGGGACCTCGCGCTCGGCCGCCGCAGCGAGGACATCCGCAACCACCGGAGCGTCCGGCGCGTGGGTCCGCAACCAGATCGCCCCGACGTGAACGGCCTGCAGGACGTCGACCACCCCGGCGACGTGGTCCGCGTGCGGATGGGTCACGACGAGCAGGTCGAGCCGTCGTCGCCCGTTGGCCCGCAGCCACCGGGCGGCGCGGTCGTCACCACCGGCATCCACGAGGATCCGGGCGGCGGGCGACTCGAGCAGGTACGCGTCGCCCTGCCCGACGTCGATCGCCGTGACGGTCAACAGTGAGGGCGCCCGCCCACCGGCGAGGACCGGCACGGCGGCCGCGAGCAGCAGGCCCGCGACCGCAACAGCCGCTGTGCGGGACCATCGGCTGCGCGGCGTCGACAGCAGTAGCCAGCACCCGGCCAGCAGGGCCGCCACGGTCAGCGGGCGGGCCAGGTCGGCACCGCCGCCGCGCCCGGCGAACGTGTGCGCTGCCAGGAGCACGATCCGTGCCGGCCACCCCGCGACGGCGAACAGCCAGCCGCCGGCCTCGACGGACACGGCCGAGACGACGGCGGCGACGAAGCCCACGGAGGCGGCCAGTGCCGCCGCCGGCACCGCCATCATGTTGGCCGGGACGGCCGCCATCGGCACCGTGCCGAACGCGGTGAGAAGCAGGGGCACGACGGCGATCTGCGCGCCGATGGTGACCGAGAGCAGGTCAGCCACGCGGGCGGGCAGCCGGTGCAACCGGCGGCGGACCAGCGGCGCGAGCAGCAGCACGCCCGCCGCGGCGGACGCCGACAACAGCAGCCCGAGCGAGCCGGCCAGGCGCGGATCGATCAGTACCAGCAGCAGGATCGCACCCGCCAGCGCGTGGCGGGCGTCGCGGACGTGGCCGCGTGCACCGGCCAGCAGGACCATCGCCGCCATCGCCGAGGCGCGCAGGACGGATGGTTCGAAGCGCGTGAGGAACGCGAACCATGCCAGCACGCCCGCCAGCACGGCCCGCCGCGGACCGGCCGGCACGCGCAGCATCACGCACAGTCCGAGCGTTCCCGCCGCCACGAGCGCCACGTGGGTCCCCGACACGGCGGTGAGGTGGGTGAGCGCCGTGGCTTCCATGGCGAGACGGTCATCCTCGGGCAGGATGCGGGTGTCGCCCGTCGCGAGACCGGCGAGCAGGCCGCCCACGGATGGTGGGGTGTGGCGGGCGCTGGCCCGACGGACCGCGTCGCGCACGTGCTCGCTGGCGCGCTGCCACCCGCCGGGACGGCCGACCTCCTCCCAGGCGACCATGTCGAGCACGACCGTCGCGTGCTGCTGCGCGAGCCAGCGGCCGTAGCCGCCGTCGGGCAGCGGCCGCGCGGTTGCCGTCGCCGCGACCCGTTGCCCGAGCACCGGTGGCGGCTCCTGGCGCAACGTGACCGCGGCCCGCTCGCGCGTGGGCAGGCCGGCGACGGACTCGACCTTCACGACGACGTGCCAGCCCGTCGCGATGCGGCGCGGCTCGTGGGCGACCCGGCCCGTCACCTCGGCCACGCCGCCGCGGTCGGCCAGGGCCGGCAGCAGCCCGAGGTCGGTCGTGGTGGCACGCGCCGTCGTCAGTGTGACGCCGACCAGCAGGCAGACCACAACCAGTCCCCCGCCGGCCCACCCCGTCGACGTGCCCCGACACACGCCCGCGAGCACGACCGCGAGCACGAGTGCAATGCCGCCCGTGACCATCGGGCGCGGCGCGTGACCGCCGAGGAACGCACCGGCGAGCATGGCGAGCGACCAGAGTGGCAGCGGACCGAGGACCTCGCCGAGAGGTGGCCGTCGCCACGCGTCGTCCGCCTCGTCGATCACGACACGGTGACCAGGTCGGCGAGTTGCTGGAAGGTGGCCTCGCCGATGCCGGGGACGTCGCGCAGGTCGCCGGGGACGGCGAAGCGGCCGTGTTCCTCGCGGTGCCTGACGATGGCGGCGGCCTTGGCAGGGCCGATGCCCGGCAACGTCTCCAACTGTGCGGTGGTGGCGGTGTTGAGGTCGACGAGTCCGGTCGGGTCGACCCCGGCGGCCTGCCCGTCGCCCGACGGGACCGGCAGCGGTTCCTCGCCGTCGCGGGGCAGGTGGACGTGCTCGCCGTCCTGCAGCGGGCGTGCGAGGTTGAGCAGGTCGGTACGGGCGTCGCCCGTCGCACCACCCGCCGCGGCGATCGCGTCGGCGACGCGGGTGCCGGCGTCGAGGGTGACCACCCCGGGTCGTACCACCGCCCCCGTCACGTGGACGATCAGTGGTCCGGCCGCATCCTCGCCGTGGGCGTGACCGTCGTCGACGTCACCACCGTCGCCGATCTCGGCCGGCGCCCCGACGGTGCCCGGGTCGGCTCCCTCGACCACCCCCGGCACCGTCACCTGCGGCGCGAACGCGGGGCTCGGGCGCTGGAAGGCCTGCCACATCAGCATGCCGGTGGCCAGGAGGGCACCGATCAGGAGCACGGCCAGGCCCGCGGCCTCGGCCGGCGTGGCCTCGAGCCAGACCAGGGCACGGCGCAGGCGCGGTGGGATGTCGTCCATCCGGCGAGCCTGCCGCGATCGGCGACGATCCACCGATCGGGCCCGTCCGCGCCTGTGGACGGACTACCCGTGCGGCATGACTGCGATGCCGACCGCGCCGGGGCCGACGTGGGTCCCGACGATCGGACCCATCAGCGTCTCGAGCCGTTCACGGATCTCGATCCGCCCGTCGAGGCGTTGCCACAGCGCCGCTGCGCGCTCGTCGGCCACGGCGTGGGCCACGACGACGTCGACGGGGCGCCCCCCGGCGTGCTCGACGACGAGGTCGGCGACCCGTTCGAGGGCACGCTGCCAGGTGCGTGTGCGCTCGCGGACCTCGACACGGCCGCCGGTCACCTCGAGCACCGGCTTGACCCGCAGCACGCTGCCCATGGCGGCCTGCGCGCCGGTCAGGCGCCCCCCGCGCTTGAGGTGCGCGAGGTCGTCCACGATGAGCAGGCTGAGCGAGCGGTCGCGGACGGCCTCGACCTCGGCGACCACCTCCTCGACGCCGGCTCCGGCCTGTGCGAGGCGGTGGGCCCGCAATGCCGCCAGGCCGAGCGCACCACCGACGAGGCGGCTGTCCACCACGGTCACCGGCAGTCCGGCGGTGCCGGAGCGGTTACGGGCGAGGTCGACCGTGCCCGACAGGGCCGAGGAGACGTGCACGGACACCACCGCGTCGTGTTCGTCGTCGACGCAGTCGGCATAGGCCTCCTCGAACCAGGCCGGTGCAGGCTGCGAGGTGGTGGGCAGTCGGGCCTCAGCCGCGAGGCGCTCGTAGAATTCCTGGTGCGAGATGGTGACACCGGAGATGAGGGTCTCGTCGCCGAACGTGACCGACAGCGGCACGACCCGGATCCCCAGCCGTTCGACGAGGTCGACCGGCAGATCGCACGTCGAATCGGTCACCACCGCGACCCCGCGACCTGCCACCGTCTCTCCTCCACCTCGCGCAGCCTACGAGACGACCGGTCCCCGACGTCAGAAGTGGCTCAACGCTGCCGCGAGACCCCCGGTGGCCCCGAGCCGCGGGCGGTGAGGTGGTCCCGGATCAGCACGCCGACCTCCTCGGGACGTTCGAGGTGCAGGAAGTGGCCGGCCCCCTCCACGACCTCGACCCGTGAGATCGGATGGGCGAGCTTGCCCGCGGTGCGCTCTGCCCACTCGACCGCGATGCAGCCGTCGTCGCGTCCGTGCAACACCAGGTGCGGCTGGGGCGGCAGCGGCATCCGCACCGACAGGGCGCGGCGTGCCACCACCGCCGGCGCATAGCCGCGGTAGTACGCGAGCATCGCCCGGGCGGCGCGGGGCACCGCGAGGGCCGCGACGAGTGGGCCCAGATCGTCGTCGGTGGGTTCGTAGCCGGGTGACCAGCGCCGCCACAGGCGCCTGAACCCCTCGGCCTCACCGGCCAGCAGGCGGTGCTCTGCGCCCGGGACCAGTGCGGCCAGGGCGTAGCGCGACCGCATGGCCTGCTGGCTGTCGCCCTTCGCGCCGGCGAGGATCCGCTCGGGCGGGACGGCCAGGGTGGCCAGCCGGCGCCACCGCTCGGGCGCTGCCGCGGCCGCTCGCATCGCCGCGATCGCGCCCCAGTCGTGCCCGACGACCACGGCCTCCCGGGTCCCGCCGAGCGCCCGGTGCAGCGCGTTCACGTCCGCGGCGAGCACGTCGGGGTCGACGCGCCGTTCGCGCGGCACCTCGGTCGGCGGATAGCCACGCAGCCACGGTGCCACGACCCGGAAGCCCGCGTCGGCCAACACCGGCATCAGGTG
>JAGXST010000349.1 GCA_018335555.1 Actinomycetota bacterium
CACACCTACGCCGGCTACGAGCAGCGCGTGAAGGACAACCTGCTCAGCCGTGTCGAGGCACTCGAGGCCGAGGACCGCATCTACGAGGTGCACATCCCGACCGAAGAGGTCACCGAGTACAAGAAGGGCAAGAAGACCACGTCGCAGAAGAAGTTCCTGCCCGGCTACGTGCTGGTGCGCATGGAGATGGACGACGAGGTCTGGGGCATCGTGCGCCACACGCCGGCCGTCACCGGCTTCGTCGGCTCGCCCGGCACGCGCCCGGTACCGTTGCCCCTGCGCGAGGTGGCCACCACCCTCAAGCTCCCCGACGTGTACGTCGAAGAGGTCGAGGCCGAGGAAGGTGGCGCTCCGGCGCAGCCCGAGAAGGTCGTGGCCGAGATCGACCTCGAGGTCGGCGAGACCGTGCGCGTCACGGGTGGGCCGTTCGCGGACTTCACCGGCACCATCGCCGAGATCAACCTCGACCAGGCCAAGCTCAAGGTGCTCGTCAGCGTCTTCGGACGCGAGACACCCCTCGAGCTGCCGTTCGACAACGTCGCCAAGCTGTAGGGCGGCACGCACCGCACCACGAACCCGACACCGCGGGCCGGAAACGACCTGGCACGCGAACGACGTGGGAGGCCGTCCCCGACGGCCGTCTGACCACGCGAGGAGAACACACACCATGGCGAAGAAGGTCGCAGGCTTCATCAAGCTGCAGATCCCGGCCGGCCAGGCCAACCCCGCCCCGCCGGTCGGTCCGGCCCTGGGTCAGCACTCCGTGAACATCATGGAGTTCTGCAAGGCGTTCAACGAGCGCACCCAGCCGATGATGGGCGACATCGTCCCGGTGGAGATCACGGTCTACGAGGACCGCTCCTTCACCTTCATCATGAAGACCCCGCCGGCCGCCCAGCTGCTGATGAAGGCTGCCGGGTTGAAGGGCGGCTCGGGCACCCCGAACACGGTGAAGGTGGGCAAGGTCAGCCGTGACCAGGTCCGCGAGATCGCCGAGAAGAAGATGCCCGACCTCAACGCGATCGACATCGACGGCGCGATGAAGATCATCGAGGGCACCGCCCGCTCGATGGGTCTGACCGTCGAGGGCTGACAGCTGCAGGACATCCGTATGACCCGCCGGGTGTCCCCCCTAGCAGAGGGGGGACAGAGGCGCCGAAGGCGCCGATGGGGGGTTGAGAACAATGTGGGAGACGGGCACTGCCCGTCGTCTGACCACGAGGAGTGCATGACCTCATGGCCAAGCGAGGCAAGAAGTACCGCGCGGCGCTCGACAAGATCGAGGCCGACCGACTCTACGGCCCCAAGGCGGGCTTCAAGTTGCTGCGGGAGATCGACTCCGCGAGCTACGACTCGACCGTGGACTGCGCGTTCCGGCTCGGCATCGACCCGCGCAAGGCGGACCAGATGGTCCGCGGCGCCGTGTCGCTGCCGCACGGCATCGGCAAGTCCGTCCGCGTCGCCGTGGTCGCCGGTGGCGACAAGGCGGCCGAGGCGCGTGACGCCGGCGCCGACCACGTCGGCGGCGACGACCTCGTCGAGGAGCTCGGCAAGGGCGACCTGCTCGACCAGATCGACTCGGTCATCGCCACGCCCGACATGATGGGCAAGCTCGGCCGGCTCGGAAAGGTGCTGGGCCCCCGCGGCCTGATGCCGAACCCGAAGTCGGGCACGGTCACCATGAACGTCGCCCAGGCGGTCAAGGAGATCAAGGCCGGTCGCATCGAGTACCGCTCGGACCGCAACGGCAACGTCCACACGATCCTCGGCAAGGCCTCGTTCACGACCGAGCAGTTGGTCGAGAACTATGCCGCACTGCTCGACGAGATCATCCGGCAGCGTCCGTCGGCCGCCAAGGGCCGCTACCTGCAGACCGTGGCCGTGTCGACCTCGTCGAGCCCGAGCATCCCGCTCGACCCGGCCAAGTCGCGCGACCTGCTCGAAGACGACGAGTAGAACCAGCCGGCCCGGCCCGCTCAGTTCGCCAGGACGTGAGCGGGCCGGTACGCTTCCCGACACTTCAAGCCGAAGACCGCTGGACGCCCGTGAAGGGCCGAAGGTCACGGCGACGCCACTGAGAATCTCGCGAGAGAGACCTCGACGCGTCCCGTGCGTCCCGCGCAGGTGAGATTCCGCGGCCCGTCCACGCGACGTGCGCCAACGGCTCCCCTTGCGCGGTGCGCAGGGGGTTCGTCATTTTCCGGGGTCTCACCGCGAACCGCCCGGACCGCACGGTCCGGCGTAACACGATGCCAGACGGAGGAACCCGTGCCCCGTCCCGACAAGGTCGCCGTTGTCGACGAGGTCCGTGAGGGCCTGTCGAACTCCGCCGCGACCCTGCTGACCCACTACCGCGGCCTCAGCGTCACGGAGTTGGCCCAACTGCGCACCAAGTTGCGCGAGGCCAACGCCAGGATGCGCGTGGCCAAGAACACGCTTGCGCGTCGCGCTGCCGTCGACGCCGGCTTCGACGACCTCGCCGAGCTGATGACCGGGCCCACCGGCCTGATCTTCTGCGACGAGGACCCCGTCGGCCCCGCCAAGGCGCTGCGCGAGTTCGCCAAGGACCACCCGGACCTCGTCGTCCGGGGCGGCTACCTCGACGGTGCCGTGCTCTCCGAGGCGGACGCCAACAAGCTCGCCGACCTCGACAGCCGTGAGGACCTGCTCACCAAGCTCGCCGGCCTGATGTACGGCGCGCTGGCCAACACCGCCCGCCTGCTCCAGGCGCCGATCGAACAGCAGGCCCGCCTCATGCAGGCCCTGGTCGACGCCGGCGGCTACGCGGGTGCACCCAAGGACGAGGCGCCTGCCGCCCCGGCCGTCGACGAAACCGTCGCTGAAGCTGACGAAACCGTCGAGGACGCACCCGCGGACGAGCCGGCCGCCGAGGCTGCCGACGAACCGGTCGTCGAGGCCGACGCCGACGCCCCTGCCGGTGAGGCGACCGAAGAGGTCGCCGCCGCCGAGACCGACGCGTCCGACGAGGACAAGGCCTAGCACCTGCAGGTCGCGGTCCATGCCGACCGCACGCGATTTCCCCCAAACCAGACCACAGCAAGAGGAACCACCACCATGGCCAAGCTGACCACCGACGAACTCATCGACGCCTTCAAGGAGCTCACGCTCATGGAGCTGAGCGAACTCGTCAAGAAGTTCGAGGACACCTTCGAGGTCACCGCCGCTGCGCCGGTCGCCGTCGCAGCCGCCGGTGCCGGTGGTGGCGAAGCCGCCGCCGAAGAGGAGAAGGACTCCTTCGACGTCGTGCTGACCTCGGCCGGCGACAAGAAGATCCAGGTCATCAAGGAGGTCCGCGGCCTCACGAGCCTGGGTCTCAAGGAGGCCAAGGAACTCGTCGAGAGCGCACCGAAGCCGATCCTCGAGGGTGTCGACAAGGACGCCGCGAACGAGGCCAAGGAAAAGCTCGAGGCTGCCGGCGCCACCGTCGAACTGGCCTGAGTCCAATCGTCGAACCCGCACCGCCGCCGGGCCAGCCCGGCGGTGGTGGCGTTCGGCCGCACGACGCCGCCGCCCGGTGCTGGGCGGCGTGCGCACGTGTCCGGTGTTGACGGAACCCGGTCGCTGGGCCTACACTGCCCGGCTGCCGTGTGCCCTGCGTATTGCCCCGCTCGCGTCCGCGCTCGAGGCGTCGCCCGCTGACCGAGGTCCTCGCCATCTCCCATGTCGTCGCGCCGCGCAATTCGGCGTTGACGGCGTGTGCCCGTGGCGGACCCGTCACCGGTGACGTCGTGATCGACGACGCGCGGGTCACCGCACGTTCGACACCCGGGAAGGGAACCGCCCGGCGCAGCCGCGCCCGGCGTCTCCCGATGTAGCCCACCAACCGCACGGCCGGGCCGGCGCCCCGTCCGTACCCGCGGTCCTCGTGCGTTTCGCGCACCGCGCCGCTTGTCCGCGTCCCGCTTTCGCCGGGACGCACCGACCACCACGCCAGGGAGGTCCCTGTTGGCTGGCACCGCCGTCAACTCGCGTCTCAGTTTCGCAAAGATCCGTGAGGCGCTCCCCATCGAGGAACTCGACCTGGTCGCGATCCAGCGACTGTCGTTCGAGTGGCTCATCGACCAGGGCCTGGGGGAGATCTTCGACGAGATCTCTCCCATCGAAGACAGCCAGGGCAAGATGGCGCTGTCGTTCCTCAACCACCGGTTCGAGGACCCGAAGTACTCCGTCGAGGAGTGCAAGGAGAAGGACTACACCTTCGCCGCGCCCTTGTTCGTCACGGCCGAGTTCCTGAACAAAGAGGACGGCACGATCAAGTCCCAGACGGTCTTCATGGGGGACTTCCCCGTGATGAGCGACAAGGGCACGTTCGTCATCAACGGCACCGAGCGTGTCGTGGTCTCGCAGCTGGTCCGCTCGCCGGGTGTGTATTTCGACACCTCGGTCGACAAGACCACCGGTCGCGACGTGTTCGGCTGCAAGGTCATCCCGGCCCGCGGCGCCTGGCTCGAGTTCGAGGTCGACAAGCGCGACCTCGTGGCCGTGCGCGTGGACCGCAAGCGCAAGCAGCCGATCAGCGTCTTCTACCGGGCGCTCAAAGCGTTCGCGTGGAACGACGACGAAGGCCGCTACGAGCTCGCGCCCTCCGACGTGCTCACCGCCGAGGTCCCCGACGAGGAGATCCTCGACTTCTTCGGTGGCGCCGAGTCGATCGCGCTGACGCTGGAGAAGGACAACACCGGCCGCACGCCGGCGCAGGCGCTCGAGGAGATCTACCGCAAGCTGCGTCCGGGCGAGCCGCCCAACGCAGAGCAGGCCGGCCAACTGCTGCTGGGCATGTTCTTCCAGAACAAGAAGTACGACCTCGCCCGCGTCGGTCGCTACAAGATCTCCGGCCTCGAGGACGACGGCCAGGGCCACGTCAAGCACGGCAAGCTGACCGACGAGTTCGAGGTCCTCGGCTTCGGTCGTCGTGAACAGCACGTGCTCACCCGCGAGGACTGCCTCGCGACGATGAGCTACCTCGTGAAGCTGCACGCCAACGAGGACGGCTACGACACCGACGACATCGACCACTTCGGCAACCGTCGGCTGCGCAGCGTCGGCGAGCTCATCCAGAACCAGGTCCGTATCGGCCTGTCGCGGATGGAGCGTGTGGTCCGCGAGCGGATGACGACCCAGGACCTCGAGGCGATCACGCCCCAGACCCTGATCAACATCCGTCCGGTCGTGTCCGCCATCCGCGAGTTCTTCGGGACCTCGCAGCTGTCGCAGTTCATGGACCAGACCAACCCGCTGGCCGGCCTGACGCACAAGCGGCGTCTGTCCGCGCTCGGCCCCGGTGGTCTGTCGCGCGAACGTGCCGGGTTCGAGGTGCGCGACGTGCACCCGTCCCACTACGGGCGCATGTGCCCGATCGAGACGCCCGAAGGCCCGAACATCGGCCTGATCGGCTCGCTCGCGTCGTACGCACGCATCAACGAGTACGGCTTCGTCGAGACCCCCTACCGCAAGGTCGTCAAGGGCAAGGTCACCCTCGACATCGAGTACCTGACCGCGGACGAAGAGGACCGCTACGTCGTCGCCCAGGCCAACGCCCCGGTCGACGAGAAGAAGCAGGCCTTCGTCAACGCCATGGTGCTCGTGCGTGCCAAGGGCGGTGAGGTCCGCGAGGTCACGCCCGAGAACGTCGACTACATGGACGTCTCGCCGCGCCAGGCCGTGTCGATCTCGGCCGCGCTCATCCCCTTCCTCGAGCACGACGACGCCAACCGCGCGCTCATGGGCGCCAACATGCAGCGCCAGGCCGTCCCGCTGCTGCGTGCCGAGTCGCCGTTCATCGGCACCGGCATCGAGCGCAAGTCGGCCAAGGACGCCGGTGACGTGGCGATCGCCCGTCGAGGGGGCCAGGTCGTCGAGGTCGCGGCGGACCACATCGTGGTGCGTACCGACGACGACGAGATCGACCGCTACTACCTGACCAAGTTCATGCGCTCCAACCAGGGCTCGTGCATCAACCAGAAGCCGCTGGTCACCGAGGGGCAGCGGATCGAGCCGGGCGAGACCCTGGCCGACGGGCCGTCGACCCACAACGGCGAGCTCGCACTCGGCCGCAACCTGCTCGTCGGGTTCATGTCCTGGGAGGGCTACAACTTCGAGGACGCGATCATCCTCTCGGAGCGGCTCGTCCGCGAGGACGTGCTCACCTCGATCCACATCGAGAAGCTCGAGGTGGATGCCCGCGAGACCAAACTCGGTCCCGAGGAGATCACCCGCGACATCCCCAACGTCAGCGAAGAGGTGCTGGCCAACCTCGACGAAGAGGGCATCATCCGCATCGGCGCCGAGGTCCAGCCCGGCGACATCCTGGTCGGCAAGGTCACCCCGAAGGGCGAGACCGAGCTGACCCCGGAGGAGCGGTTGCTGCGCGCGATCTTCGGCGAGAAGGCCCGCGAGGTGCGCGACACCTCGCTGAAGGTGCCCCACGGTGACCGCGGCATCGTCATCGGCGTGCAGCGCTTCTCGCGCGCCGACGGCGACGAGTTGCCCCCCGGCGTCAACGACATGGTGCGGATCTACATCGCCAAGAAGTCGAAGATCTCCGAGGGTGACAAGCTCGCCGGACGCCACGGCAACAAGGGTGTCATCTCCAAGATCCTGCCCGTCGAGGACATGCCGTTCCTCGAGGACGGCACGCCGCTCGACATCGTGCTCAACCCGCTGGGCGTGCCCTCGCGCATGAACGTCGGACAGGTCCTCGAGACCCACCTCGGGTGGGCCGCAGCCAACGGCTGGGAGTTCGAGACCGCCCCCGACTGGTTCACGCGCGTCGGCTGGGACAAGAAGCTCGCCGACGTCGAGGGCCCGGTCCGGCTCGCCACGCCCGTCTTCGACGGTGCCAGCGAGACCGAACTGATCGACCTGCTCGCCAACACCCGCACGACCGACGACGGCGTGCGCCTGGTCGGCGTCGACGGCAAGGCGACCGTCTACGACGGCCGCAGCGGTCAGGCCCTCGATGCGCAGGTCACGGTGGGCTACATGTACGTGCTCAAGCTCCACCACCTCGTCGACGACAAGATCCACGCCCGCTCGACCGGCCCCTACTCGATGATCACCCAGCAGCCGCTGGGCGGCAAGGCGCAGTTCGGTGGCCAGCGGTTCGGCGAGATGGAGGTCTGGGCACTCGAGGCCTACGGCGCCGCCTACGCCCTGCAGGAGATCCTGACCATCAAGTCCGACGACACCCTGGGCCGCGTCAAGGTCTACGAGGCGATCGTCAAGGGCGAGAACATCCCCGAACCGGGCATCCCCGAGTCCTTCAAGGTGCTCATCAAGGAGATGCAGGCGCTGGCCCTCAACGTCGAGGTCCTCAACGCCACCGGCCAGGAAATCGAGCTTCGCGAATCGGAAGACGACGCCTTCCGGGCCGCCGAAGCGCTCGGGATCGATCTGTCCCGCCCCGAACGCCCCACCGCCGAGGGCTAGCGCCCTCCCCGGGATGCCACCGGTGCCGCGCCGGGAATCCTGCGATCAGCGACAGCGGATCGTTGGATTTCCGGCCGGACCGCCACCGTCCGGCTCCTGCACCCCGCACCGCAATTGTCCGCGACCTTCGGGTCGTACCTCGGCCGACACGCCGAGGTCTATGAAGTAGGGAGGACGTCCCCACATGCTGGACGTAAACCACTTCGATTCGCTTCGGATCTCGCTGGCGGAAGCGCCGCAGATCCGTATGTGGTCCAACGGCGAGGTCAAGAAGCCGGAGACCATCAACTACCGCACGCTCAAGCCCGAGAAGGACGGCTTGTTCTGCGAGAAGATCTTCGGTCCCACGCGGGACTGGGAGTGCTACTGCGGCAAGTACAAGCGCGTGCGCTTCAAGGGCATCATCTGCGAGCGCTGCGGCGTCGAGGTGACCCGGGCCAAGGTGCGCCGTGAGCGCATGGGCCACATCGAGCTCGCCGCCCCCGTGACCCACATCTGGTACCTCAAAGGTGTGCCGTCGCGGCTCGGTTACCTCCTCGACATGAGCCCGAAGGACCTCGAGAAGGTCATCTACTTCGCGGCCTACGTCATCACGTCGGTCGACGCGGACAAGCGTCACGACGCGCTGCCCGAGCTCGAGGAAGAGATCAAGGCCGAGAAGGCCGAGATCGAGAAGATGCTCGAGATCGACCGCCAGGAGCTGCTCGCGCAGCTCGAGGCGACCCTGGCCGAGCTCGAGGCCGAGGGCGCCAAGGCCGACGTGGTCAAGAAGGAACGCAAGGAGATCGAAAAGCAGCTCAAGACGGTCTCCGTGCGCGCGACCAACGACGTCGAGCACCTCGACAAGGTGCTGGACACGTTCAAGAAGCTCTCGGTCAAGCAGCTCATCCAGGAAGAGCTGGTCTACCGCGACATGCGCGACCGGTTCGGCGACTACTTCAGCGGCGGCATGGGCGCCGAGGCCGTCCGGGCGCTGCTCGACGGGCTCGACCTCGACGCCGAGTCGGCCGAGCTGCGCACCACCATCGCCGAGGGCAAGGGCCAGAAGAAGCAGCGCGCGACCAAGCGCCTGAAGGTCACCGAGGCCCTGCGCAAGACCAACAACAAGCCGGGCGCCATGGTGCTCGAGGCGATCCCGGTCATCCCGCCGGACCTGCGCCCGATGGTCCAGCTCGACGGTGGCCGGTTCGCCACCAGCGACCTCAACGACCTGTACCGCCGCGTGATCAATCGCAACAACCGGTTGAAGCGTCTGCTCGACCTCGGCGCACCCGAGATCATCGTCAACAACGAAAAGCGGATGCTGCAGGAGGCCGTCGACGCGCTGTTCGACAACGGCCGTCGCGGTCGCCCCGTCACGGGGCCGGGCAACCGTCCGCTCAAGTCGCTCTCGGACATGCTCAAGGGCAAGCAGGGGCGCTTCCGCCAGAACCTGCTCGGCAAGCGCGTCGACTACTCGGGCCGCTCGGTCATCGTGGTCGGTCCGCAGCTTCGCATGCACCAGTGCGGTCTGCCCAAGCAGATGGCGCTCGAGCTGTTCAAGCCGTTCGTCATGAAGCGGCTCGTCGACCTCAACTACGCGCAGAACATCAAGAGCGCGAAGCGGATGGTCGAGCGCTCGCGGGCCCAGGTCTGGGACGTCCTCGAAGAGGTCATCGCCGACCACCCGGTGCTGCTCAACCGTGCGCCGACCCTGCACCGCCTCGGCATCCAGGCGTTCATGCCGACCCTGGTCGAGGGCAAGGCCATCCAGCTGCACCCGCTGGTGTGCACCGCCTTCAACGCCGACTTCGACGGCGACCAGATGGCGGTCCACCTGCCGCTGTCGGCCGAGGCCCAGGCCGAGGCCCGCATCCTGATGCTGGCCCCGCACAACATCCTCTCGCCGGCGACCGGTCGTCCGATCGCGTCGCCGACCCAGGACATGGTGCTCGGTATCTACTGGTTGACCTACACCGAGGAGGACATCGCCGCGGACCGTGACCCCACGGGCGTGCCGATCTTCTCGTCCATGGGCGAGGTCGAGCGGGCACTCGACGACAAGGTCGTCCACGTCAAGGACCCGATCATCCTGCGCATGCGCAACAAGGAGCTCGCGCCCGCCGACCGTCCCGCGGCCTACCGCGAGGACGACGAGGCATGGGCCGAGGTGCGCGACTCCGGTGCACCGGTGCGCCTGCTCACCACGCCGGGCCGTGCGATCTTCAACGAGGCCTTGCCCGCCGAGTACGCGTTCGTCAACGAGACCGTCACCAAGGCCCGCGCCGGCGACATCATCAACCAGTGCACGGACCAGTTCCCGCGCTGGCAGGTCGTCGAGGTGCTCGACGCGATGAAGGACCTCGGTTACAAGAACGCCACCAAGGCGGGCGTGACCGTGGCCATCTCCGACGTCGAGACTCCCGAGCTCAAGGCGCAGGTCCTGTCGGAGTCCGAGGACCGGGCCGCCAAGATCGAGAAGCAGTTCAGCCGCGGTGTCATCACCGACAACGAGCGGCGCCAGGAACTGATCGAGATCTGGACCGAGGCCACCAGCCGGGTCGCGGACGCCATGGAGTCCAACTTCAAGGCCAGCAACCCGTTCTTCATGATGGCCAACTCGGGTGCCCGAGGCAACATGACCCAGCTGCGGCAGATCGCCGCCATGCGTGGGCTCGTGGCCAACCCGAAGGGTGAGATCATCCCGCGGCCGATCAAGTCGAACTTCCGCGAGGGCCTGTCCGTGCTGGAGTACTTCATCTCCACGCACGGTGCCCGCAAGGGCCTGGCCGACACCGCGCTGCGCACCGCCGACTCCGGCTACCTGACGCGCCGCCTGGTGGACGTCTCGCAGGACCTGATCGTGCGCGAGGAGGACTGCGGGACCGACCGTGGTGTCGAGGCCGTCGTCGGCGAGCACGACTCGCAGACGCTCTACGGCCGCGTGCTGGCCCACGACGTCAAGATCCCGGGCACCGACGAACTCGCCATGCCGGCGGGCACGCTGGTGGTCGACACCGGCGTGCGTCGCATGCGTGCCGCCCTCGTCAAGGGGATCCACCCCGACACGGGCGAGGAGCTCGAGACCAAGGCCAGCGACGAGGACCGCATCGTGCGGGTCCGTTCGGTGCTGACCTGCGAGACCGAGATCGGGGTCTGCCGCGCCTGCTACGGCGAACTGCTCGCCAACGGCGCCATGGTCGACATGGGCGAGGCCGT